>JBBJOE010000003.1:0-42930 GCA_037721765.1 Thermomicrobiales bacterium | reverse complement strand
TCCAGCCGGGACCGGATCGATGGCAAAATGGATGAGGTCGGCGGCCAGGTAAAGGGTGGCTTCGGTGACTTGACCGGCGACGAGGAGACGCAGGCCGAGGGCGAGGCCCAGGAGAACAAGGGCAAGCTTCAGCAGGGCATGGCCGATGCCAAAGACAAGGTCGACGATCTCGTCAAGAAGGTCACCAACTAGAATTGGACTGGGAGTGTCCCCGGGGACACCGAGGTTCCTTCGGATGTCGCCGTTCTAAAGAGCGCCCCCGCCGCGACCCTCGTCGTCGTGCCGGGGGCGTCCCATGTTCGGCAAGGAGAGGACGTTTCTCCGGCCGAACCCGCGCGGGCCGGGCCGGGGTGACGATCAGTAGGTGCGGCTCAGGGCCTGGTCCCAGCGTTGGGAGGTGGCGACGCGGATCACCTCGGTCTCCCGATCCCGGACAGAGAGATAGGGGTGGGCGAGGAGCTGGGCCTCGGGGAGAGGATGGGCCGGATTGATGCACAGGTATGGATATCGCCACGGGAGCCGGACGCCGGGAACCGTGACGACCTCGATCCTCTGCCCGATGTGGAGGCGTTAGCCGATGCCGGGGAACGGGCCCGAGGGTAGGTCCAGATGGCCGTCGCGGCCGTCCTGCCGCCAGAGTTCGGTCCCTAGGGTACGTTCGGCCAGGTGTCCGGTCCGCCTCCGGGCCAACCGGTAGACCCGGTCGGAATAATCGATACTGGCAGAACGCTTCGGCGGGAGATCCCAGCGGTACCGCCAGGGGAGTTCGAGTCCAGCATCCCTGGCCCTGGCATGCGGCAGACCGGAGCGCGCGCCACCGTGGCGTGACCGCCACCGCCACGGGGCGAGCCGGCGCACCACCGGGTCAGCCGCCGGCGATCGGGGCGATGATCTGATATTCCTCGGCGGCCGGGTCGAAGGGAGATTCGTCTGGGACATGGATCCCGTCGACTCTCTTCGAGATGGCGCAGCCCGCGACGCGAGCCTCCCGCACGATCCGCTCGGCCTCGGCGATGCCCGCCCGCGCCTGCTCGGTGTCGGTGGTGTCCCGATCCACGACTTGGTGGCCTTGGCGATTCACGACGACGACCCGTCCCATGGTGGCCTCTCACCCTGGGAAGCCGGAGAACCCGGGGGGTCGTTCCTGGTCGTCCCTGGTCGTTCCGGCGGCATCGCGGTCGTCCCGGGGCACGGCACCGGGCCATCGACTCCCGGACCGGTCAGGTCGAGCGACCCTTTTCTGGCCGGGTCGGCGGTACGACGCCGCCCCGAGGGCGCAACCGAGAGGAGAAACGAGAACGCGGTGTTCGGTGGGTGTCAGGTGGTCCGGGCAACCCTGGTATCGTCATCGCCGCCGCGTGGACCTCAGTTCGCGGCTACCACTCCGCACCAAGAGGCGACGACCACGGCGATCGTCTTGGTCGCGGTCACGAGGTCGTCGATCGAGACGTGCTCGTCAGTGAAGTGGGCGACCCGGACGTCGCCCGCGCCATACATCACGCAGGGGATTCCCGCCAGGTAGAGGAAGTGGCGCATGTCGGCGCCGTAGGTCGCGGCCTCGACCGGGGGTTCGGACCCGGTGACGGCAGCGTGGGCGTCGATGACCGCCCGGGCGATGGCGCTGTCCGGGGCGACCTCGGCCGGCGCGAACTGACCACCGAACCACTCGATCCGGGGCGGGTGCTCGCGCAGCCAGGGATCGGCTCCGGCGATGCGGGCGACCTCGGCCACGAACTCCCCCCGGAAGGTGGCGATCGATTCCCCTGGCACCAGGCCCGCCCGGCCCTCGGCTTCCAGCCACTCGGGCACCGATGACGGCCAGGCCCCGGCCCTCACGGTCCCGATGCTGATGGGGACCTTATTCGCGATCGGGCGGTAGAGGGGGTGGTCGAGGGTCGCGTTGCGCCGCGCCTCGAAGGCGAGGAGGCCCCGGTGGATGGTTTGGAAGGCCTCGATCGCGCTGACGCCCTCGTCGCGGACGCAGGCGTGGGCGGATTTGCCCTCGACGTGGAGGCGGAAGACCAGTGAGCCGCCTTGGGCCGGGATCATGGCCAGCCGGGTCGGCTCGGTGATGATGGCCGCGTCGGCGCGGGGGCCGCGCAGGATGGCCGCCGCCGCCCCTGCCCCGCCGTCCTCCTCGGACATGACGCTCTGCACCGTCACGTCTCCGGCCGGGAGCAGGCCCAGGTCCCGGATCGCGCGGAGCGCCATCAGGTGAGTCGCCAGGCCGCCCTTCATGTCGCAGGCGCCCCGGCCCCAGATCATGCCGCCGGCGACCTCGGCCGCGAACGGGGGATGCGTCCAGCGGGCGGGGTCGCCGGTTTCAACCGTATCGATGTGGGCGTTGAGGATCAGGGAATGACCGGTCCCGCCCCGGCCCCTCCAGGTGCCGACCACGTTTGGTCGGCCCTCTAGGCTCTCGATCGTCCCGACCTCGTCCTGGTAGGGAAGGAGGTCGGCCGTGCGCGGTTCCCAGACCTCGGTTTCTAACCCGAGAGACCGCATGCGGTCGGCAACGACCGCCTGGACGGCGCCCTCGTTCCCGGTGATGCTCGGCACGCGGACGAGGGCTTGGACCAATTCGACGAGGTCGTCCCGCAGGACATCGACCCGACCCGTGATGTCTCGCATCACCGCCGGGTCGAGCCCCGTCATCGTCAACCCGTCTGCCATGCGTGATCCTTCCCGGCCAGCGTGTCTCTCGTGACGACCACGGGGAGAGTGTCGCGGAGGATAGCACGGGGATTCCTGATATGGGCCAGCGCGACCCGTCGCCGTCGACGCAACGGCACGGGGCGCCGGACGCTAATCCACGCTCGCGCGGGCGGCCCACAGTGACAGGGTAACGGCGATGGTATCCTCGACCAGGGCGAAGGCCGGGTCGGGCCAGCCGGTGCGCTTACCGAGCCAGACCCGGGCGTGATAGCCACCGAAGTTGCCGGCCACGGCACCGACGGCCCCGGCCGCGGCACCGAGCCAGGCAGGGTGGGCCGAGGGGGTGATGGCGGCCCCTCCCAGGGCACCGAAGAGGATGCGACCTCCGAGGACGGGCATGGTCAGCCGGCTGGGAATGAACGGCAACTTGTCGGCCACCATCTCGCCGATCGCGGACGCCCCGGTGAAGTGGGCCGCCCGAGGCTCCCGCAGGCGAACCGCCACACTCCCCCGCCGGACCACCGTGGGATGGCGTTGGGCGACTTGGGCCACAACCGCGATCGGCGTCTGGGACCGCAGGCCAGTCGCGACACCGAGGACCATCGCCCGCTCGACCACATCCCGTCGCATCTCTCGATCCCCATCCGTGGGCCGATCGTCCGGCCAGCCAAACCCGCGACCCAAGACGACGGCGGGGCGTTGGTGGCCGTCATGCACGCGTCGGTCCACCGGGTGGCAGGGCCGGGCAGGCTTGCGCGACCTCCTCGACCCGGTCCGTCCCCGACGACCCAGTCCGCCGTTCCCGGCCCGTGCGGTATGATCCAGACCACTTCGACCCCCGTCGCCGTCTGCCAGGAGGTCCTCCCGCATGGATGCCCCGCTCTCGCTCCGACCGCGTGTCGAGACCCCGGTCAATCCCTACCGGGACAACGTCCAGGGCAAGGCCAACGAGCCGATCACCGTGGCCGCGATCCTGGACCGGGCCCGGAAGGAATTGCTCTCCGAGGGGGAATGGGTGGCGGAGGCGGACTGGTCGCTCGGCGCGATTTACGACCGGCTGGAGCACAATGCCCCGCGGATCGCGGTCATAGGAGGGTCGCCGGACCACCCGGCCCACGTCATGGACCCCGGCACGGGAGCCCGGGCGGCGCTGGCGATCTGGGCTCGAGGCGGGGTGCCGTTCACGTTCTCGGTCCCCGTCCTCTGCGATGGCACGGCCCAGAGCAACATGGGGATGAGCTACAGCCTCCAGAGCCGGAACGCGATCGCCGAGATGGTCGTCAACCAGATGGAGGCCCATTCCTACCACGGCGCCTTCGTGATCCAGAGCTGCGACAAGATGCCCCTCGCCGTGGTCGCCGCGCTGGCTCACCTCGACACCCTGCGCCGCTTTCGGGGCGAGCCGGCCGTGTTCGCGGCCTTCGCCCCGGCCCACGTCCTGAAGGGCGGTGAGATCCCGGCGGATGTCAGGGAGCAATTGGACGATTTGGCCCGGGCCTCGGTGACCGCCGGGCACCCGGAGGTGGCCGAGGACCTCCGCGACACGATGGCCTACATCCTCCAGTGCTCGTCGAATACCGCCTTCCAGGGCGTGTTCCACCGGGCCGTCGAGCACGGCATCCTCTCCCCCGAGCGGCACAAGGACTTCGAGCGGGCGCTCGCGATCAACACCTGTGATAGCAAGGGCGGTATCTGCGCCTTCAACGGGACGGGGAACTCGTCGCGGCACCTGGTGGCGGCGATGGGCCTCGTCCACCCGGCCGTCGAGTTGCTGACCGACCCGCCGACCACCGCGCAGGTCGACGCGGTGGTGGCCGACCTGGTCGGCCTGGCCAACCGGCCGGAATGCGGCGTGGCCGACGTGCTGCTGCACAACATGGGCAACGCGGTCCGCCTCCACGCCGCCTCCGGAGGCAGCACGAACTTGCTGATGCACCTGGTCGGCGCGGTCCTGTACGCGGGTTATGCGTTCTCGATCCATGACCTGGACCGCATCCACCGGGCCGCCCCGATCCCGGACCTGTTCGACTACAGCCTGACCCAGGGGCGGGACATCTTCGCCCTGGCCAAGCAGTGCTGCTCGGGCGACATCCGGGGCATGGAGACGCTGGTCCACGAACTGGTCCGCAACGGGGCGCCGATGGACCTCGACGCGATGACCGTCACCGGGACGACGTGGCGCCAGCGCCTGGCGAACCCCGAGGGCCTGAGCGCCGACGGGGTGACGGAGAACCCGGTCATCCTGGCCCGGCCCCGGCGGGCGATCTCTGGGGTCGATATCCTGGCCGGGAACTTCTTCGAGAGCGCGGTGGTCAAGATCAGCGGCATGCCGGAGGCGCAGGTCAACCATTTCGACGAGCAGGTCGCCCTCGCCGTCGCCTACGAGTGCGAGGAAGACGCCAACGACGATCTGCTCGACATCCACCTGCTCGACCGCTGGCGGCAGGGCCGCGCCTTCGACGAGGCGACGCTGCGGGCGACCTGGCGCCACAACGCGGCCGACCTTCGCCTGGACACGGCGGGGACCGGGGCAATGGGTCACGACGACCTCTTCGACCACATGGTCCGGACCGGGACGCTGAAGCTGGCGATCGTGATCGCTGCCCAGGGACCCGTCGCCTACGGGATGCCGGAAATGTTCACCCCGATGCAGCACATCAACGCCAACCGCGCCCTGCGGAAACTGGCGACCGTGATCAGCGACGGGCGGTATTCCGGGGTCAGCTACGGTGCCGCGATCGGCCACGTCGTGCCCGAGGCCGCCTTGGGTGGCGACATCCTCCGCCTCAAGACGGGGGACCCGATCCACCTCCGGTTCCGGGCCCGCCGGATCGACCTGCTCGACCCGACGGCGCTCGTCGCCGGGCGGGCGGTGCCCGATGCCGGGACGCTATTGGCCGGCCGGGACGACCTGGCCGCCGAGCGGATGGTCCGGCTGCGGTCCCGGCAGCGGCGAGTGGCGGCGAGCAACCGGATGGTCGGCTGCACCGACGCCTCAATGGGCGTGGTGCCGATCGCGGTGGCCGAGGACGCCACGGTGCCGTTCTGGTCGGCGACCACGGTCGGCGGCGTCTCGCGCAATGGCTCGCCGGTCGGCGCGGCTGCCGAGCCGGTCGCGGTGCCGGCCGATTGACCGCCCCGGAGCCACCCCTGGCTGACGAGGCGGGCGTCATCGTCCTCCTGCCGTTCGCCGAGGGACACGTGCCCGGCGTGCTCGGGTTGTGGGAGCGGGCGGTCGGTCCGGCCTTCCCGCTCCGCGAGGCGCTGCTCCGGCAAGTGACCCTCGGGAATGGCGATTTCCGACCGGGCGACGCCGTCGTGGCGATGCGTCACCACGACATCGTCGGGTTCGGGTCGCTGGGCCGTTACCGGGGTGAGGACGCGGACCGGGCGGCCTGGCGGTCGTCCGGCTGGGTCACGGCGATCGTGGTCGAACCGGGGTCGCGGCGACTGGGGATCGGGACCGGGATGCACCGGCACCTCCTGGACACCGACGGGGATGGACTCGACCCGGCACGGGTGGCGGCGGGTGGGGGACCGGTGTGGCTCTTCCCGGGCCCGCCGGACGACCTGCCCGGTGCGCGAGCATTCTTCGCGTCGCTAGGGTACCGGTTCGCGTCAACCGTCGCGGATGTCCGGGCGGACATCTCCGGATCCACGATGCCCGATGAGTCCCGCCACCTGATGGCACGGCACCGGTTAGTGGTGCGGCGGGCGAACGCGATCGACCGGGAGGTCCTGTCCCGATTCGTCCGCGACGAGTTCGGCCTCGGCTGGTGGGCCAACGCGGACCGCTTCTTCCGTTCCGGTGGGGCGATCGGCGATTGGCTGTTGCTCACCCAGGACGGGCGGATCGTGGGAATGGCCCAGTTGCACCACGCTGGCCAGGCCATCATCGGACCGGCCCGGTTCTGGCGCCCGGGGCCGCACATGGGGGGTCTCGGGCCGATCGGGATCGCGTCGTCGCTGCGGGGGCTCGGCCTCGGCTTAGCTTTCCTCCACGCCACGATGGCCTCCCTGCGCGACCTCGGCGTCGACGAGGCCGTCGCGGACTGGACGACGTTGCTGGACTTCTACGCCAAGGCTGGATTCACGACCTGGCACACCTATGCCACGCCTTGATCGAGATCCAATCAGACCGTGACCGATCGGTCGGGTGCCGGGGTTAGGCCGCCGGGCCGACCATCCGGGCGTCTTGCCGCTCCCGGAGCGTCTGGCGAGCGGTGGCGAGCTTGACCTGGCGGCGGGCCAGCGTCGCCTCGGCAGCGGCGTGCTTGGCCGTAGCCCTCGCGAATCGTCGTTCGGCGCGGCGCTCGGCCGCGATCAGTCGCCGCTCGGCCCCGGCGGCCGTGACGATGTCTGGGCCCTTCGCGGTGGGTTCGGAGCCCTCGACGGGGCGGTCCTCGGTCATCTTGGTCTTTGACGTGGCCATGGTCACTCTCCGTACTTCACTTCAAGTCGAAGGTCTCCGGCCCGTCCCGGCAGGTGGGGCGGCTGACCGGTCGTTAACGGTATTAACTTTCTGGCGACGAATGGGCACCTTTTGGACCCAGACGATAAGCTTAGCAAATCTCTAACATCCGCGATCCCACGCGTTTATGACGCTGGGAAGGAGGACAGCCCCTTGACCATACGAGCACCGGTGATCGGCGCGGTGGATGTCGGGTCCAACACCGTGAAGATGACGGTGGCGCGTCGCAGGCCGGACGGGACCCTCCAGACCCTTGCCAGGGACGCGGAGACGGTCCGGCTCGGGGCCGGGCTGGCCGTACGGGGCTCATTGGCGGACGATCGGGTCGAGGCCGCGCTGGCGGCCCTCACCCGCTTCGCCGCCGTCGCGCGTGACCAGGGTGCGACGCGGTTGGTCGGGGTCGCGACCGAGGCGACCCGGCGAGCCAGCAACGGGGCGGAGTTCCTGCGCCGGGTCCGGGATGAGACCGGATGGGAGCTGGCGGCGATCACCGGCGACGAAGAGGCGGCGATGACGTTCCGGGGTCTGGCGCTGGAGATAGACTTGACCGGGCCGGTCACCGTGGCCGACATCGGCGGCGGCAGCACCGAGGTGATCGTGGCGGTCGACGGGGAGATCCGGTCCGCCACGTCGTTGCGGTTGGGCTCGGGCGCGTTGACAGACCTCCTCGACCCGGCCGACCCGCCGACCGTCGCCGACCTGGATGCTTGCACGGTCGCCGCCCTCGACATCTTGACGGTCGGGGGGGTCACGGGGGGGATCGGCGGCCGGTTGGTCGCGGTCGGGGGCACCGGGGAGTACCTGGCCCGCCTGGTGCCCGATGCTCACCATGTCACCGGGGTAGAGATCGAGGCGGCCCTGGCCCGGTGCGGGGAGGAGCCCGCCGCCGCCCTGGCGGCCCACCTCGGTATCCAGGGGGCGCGGGCGCGGGTCCTGCCAGCCGGGATCGCGATCGTCCGGGCCCTGGACCGCCTGCTGCGACCATCGCACGTGGAGGTCGCACGGAGTGGCCTCCGCGCGGGGCTGCTCCTCCACACCTTCGACATGATGGATGGAGGGGCGGCCAGTCTCGAAGCACGGCCCGACGCCACAGGACTAGGCACGGTCCCCGCGGGTGGGTGACCGACGAGGCCGGACCGCGCCGTGGCGGTCATGACCAGATGAGACGGAGTGACATGATGCCGAGGAACGATACCGGCCTGGCGGCGAGCGATCCGGCGGGCCCGGAGACACCCTACCGGGAGGCGATGACCCACCTGATCGGGGAGCGATGGGAAGCGGTGTGGGCCGCCCTGCCGGCCGCCATCGACGGGACCGACCCGGAGGGCGTCCACGACGTGCGGGTGGCATCCCGGCGCCTGCGGGCCGCGATGGACGTGGCCGTGGACGCCTTCCCCAAGCCATGGTACCGGAGGCTGCACCGGACGGCGAAGGCGATCACCGCCGCGCTGGGTGACGTGCGGGACCGCGATGTCCTGCTCGGTCACCTCCAGGAGCGGCGCGGTAAGGCAAAGGCGGCCGACCGGGCCGGGATCGACCTGCTGATCGCCCGGGTGGAACGGGAGCGCGGGGTGGTCCGGGAGGAGATGCTGCGGTTCCTGGCCGGCATCGACCCCGCGGCCCTGGCGACCGAGACGCGGCGCCGCTTCCCGCGACAGGTGGCCGGCACGGAGATGGCGCCGGCGACCGGGGCGACCGACGAGGCCCAGGGGGATGCCGGGAAGGACGGCTGGGGGGCGGATCGTCCGGGCGAGAGGTCGCCCACCGGGGACTCGACCGGCGTCGCGGGGTCTCCGGGGGCCGAGGAGTCCGCCGGATCACCCGATTCGGTCGAGAGGGGTTCCGGTTCAGGGGGATCGCCGCGTCCTAAGTCGCCGAGTTCGAGGTCAAAGAAGGGGACGAAGCGCGGTCGGGGATCCGGCGCACTCGCCGGGAGTGCCGCCGGGACGGACCGGTCCGATACGCCTGCCGAGGGTCAAACGAGCGAGGCGCCCGCGACGCCAGCGTCCGGCCGGACGGCACGATCTGCCCGGACGAGGGCCGCGGCCGAGCAGGCCGGGCAACGGGGGAAGAAGCGATGAGCCGTGCCTGGACCGTGCCCGATGTCGACCCCGGCGCGCCGTTGGCCGTGAACGCCCGGCGGATCCTGGCCGTGCGGATCGGCGAACTGTGGAGCTACGGTCCGATCATGCCCGAGGCCGACCGGACCCGGGAGCTGCATGACGCCCGGATCGCGGCCAAGCGCTTGCGGTACACGCTGGAGTTGTTCCGCACCGTGTTCGGCGCGGGCGGGGACGCGGCAATCGTCGCGATCAAGGCCCTGCAGGAGGACCTGGGCACCCTGCACGACGCGGATGTCCGGATCGCCCTGATCACGGATGCCATCGCGGCCCTGCCGGGGGCGGCAGATGCGGCGGCTCCGGATACCGACGGGACCGGCGCGCCAGCGTCGGACGGCGAGATTGGCCCGGCCGACACGACGACCGGAACGAGCGAGACGGACCTCGCCCGGGGCCTCGAAGCGCTCCTTGCCCGGGAGCGGACCGATCGGGGAAAGCGGCACGCGGCGGTCGCGAAGCGCTGGGGCCGGTTGAACCGGGACGGCCTGCGAGCGGACCTGGTCGCGCTGTCCGCCATGCCCCTGGGGGACTGATGCCCCGTGCGGCGGTCGCGAAAGGCGGGCTGAGGTCACCGAATCGAATTCCACGCCGCCCGCGCCCGGCTATGCTGGTGCGGGCTGCCCCGAGGTCCCCGGCGATCATCGGGGCCAGGGTCGTCTGTTACGCTGCCTGGACGACGGTCGGGGCGGTTCGACCGGGTGGTGGGTCACCCGGGCTGGCGACGATACCGGAGGAGGGCAACGTGAGCGGGATGGTGGTCCGGCAGGGTGGGACGATGCTCCGCTCGACCGCCGCGCACCGGTTCCTCTCGCTGGTGTCGCACCTGATCACGTTGCTGGTGATCTTGTCCTTCTACTCCTGGTTCCGAAAAACGTTCTTCCAACCGGACCACGATGTCGCCTTCGCCAACGCCCTGGACATCATCCGGTGGCAGCGGTCCCTCGGATTGAACATCGAGTTGGACCTCCAACGCCGCGTGCTGGCCCAGGGTGCGGCGATCGACTTCTTCAACGCGCACTACCGGCAATTCAAGCCGGTCCTGTTCGTGGCGGCCGGGCTCGCCCTCCTCCAGGACCCGGTTGGCTTCACGCGGGTCTGGCGACTGTTCATCGTCACCACCGTGATCGCCTTCCCGATGTATGCCCTGTACCCGCTGGCACCGCCACGATTCATGGGTGCGTACGGCTACCCGTTCGTGGACACCCTGGCCGCGTACGGGGCCGTGCCCAACGCCACGTCGGGACTGGCCGCCGCGAACCAGTTCGCCGCCATGCCGAGCATGCACGTCGCCTGGACGGCGATCGCGGCCCTCTGGCTGGCGATCGGTCTGCCCCGGCGGCGCCTCGGGGCGACCCTCGGCGCGGTCCACCTGGGAACGATGTGCGTCACGGTGATGGTGACCGGGAACCACTACGTCCTGGACATCGTCGGCGGTCTCGGCATTGTCGGGGCGGCCTGGGCCGCGCTGGCCATCACGAGCCACCTGCGCCGGGGCCGGGTGCCCGTCGCCGGGATGGCCAGCACGGCCCGACCGGCGGCTGCCGGCACCGGTGTGGTGGGACCCGTTGACTCGATCCACCGCGACGTGACCGGCTTGGCCGTCGGAGAGTCGTGGTCGCGGGCATCGCGGGTCCCCGCGGCGATGCGTTCCCGGGCATCGGGCCGGGCGCCACGCCGCCGGTGACCGCATCCCGGGCCATGGTCGTCGTTCGCCGGGAGGGCATGGCGGCAGGGTTGGTGTCTCTGGTCGCGGCGGGAGCCCTGGCGTACCTGACGACCGGGGGTGTCCTCGTCGGGCAAGACTCCGCCACCCAGTTCTACCCCTGGTACGGCTTCCTTGGCGAGCAGATCCGGCAGGGCCGCATCCCGGAGTGGAACCCGGCCCAGTTCTCCGGGGCCCCGTTCGCCGCCGACCCGCAGGCCGGGTGGGGCTACCTGCCGGCGATGGTGATCTTCACCGCCCTGCCGCTGGTCGCGGCCGTGGTCGTCTTTCTCCTGACGCACATCGTCCTGGCGACCACCGGTGCCTACGTCCTCGCCCGCCTCGTCGGCTGTGCCCCGCTCGGGGCGGCGGTCGCGGCGGCGTCCTACGCGGGGACCGGAGTCTTCCTGGGCCGGTCGCCCTGCTGTCCGGCTTCCTACGAGATCGTCACCTGGGTCCCGATCGCGCTGGTCGGGGCCGACCTGGTGGTCCGTGCGAGGTCACCCCGGGCCTGGTTGGTGGGCGTGTCGATCGCCGGACTCGCCATCAGCCAAGCCTTGGCCGCCTGGATCGGACAGGGCGCCTACTACCTCCTGATCGCGACCGGGCTCTTCTTCGTCTACCGTGTGTTGATCGACCCCCCGACCCAGCGGGCCTGGGCCCGCGACGGCCGCCAGCGAGTCGTGACGCTGCTCCTCGGCGGTGCGGCGATCCTTTTGGCCGGGTTCGGCCTGGCGGCGATGAGCGTGCTGCCTCGCCTGGAGTTCAACGCGGTCTCGAACGTCGCCGGCGGGGTCTACTCGGGGAGCGGCGCGGTCGAGGCGGTGGTCGGCGGGTCGAGCAAGGAGGGCGCGATCGACCGGTTCCTCTTGCCCTCACTCTACTACCCGGGCATCGCCGCCGTGACGCTGGCGGCGATCGGGGTGTTGGTGGCGGCCCGGCGGCGGGCGAGCCGGTTCTGGCTGGCGCTGGCGCTGGCGGCGATGGTTCTCACCTTGCCGAACACGACCCCGCTCCATGCCCTGCTCTACCTGCTGCCGAGGATGGAATCCCTTCACCGGCACTACCCGGAGCGGGTGATCCTGGTCGCGTTCGTCGGGATGGCGATGCTGGCCGGGTCGGCCGCTTCACCAAACCCGGGTCTGGGGCGGGGGCGCCAGGCTACGGCCGCCGCCGTCCCCCTCGTGCTGTTGACGATCTTGGCGCTGGCTGGCACGGCCGTACCCGTCATCACCATCGTGACGGTCGCGCTGGCCAGCGGACTGTGGCTGGTCAGGCAGGGGGCGCGAGGGCGAGCGGCCGCGGTCGCGACCGGCGCGCTGGTCCTGTTGGTCGGTCTGGATGGCGGGTGGGCGCTCGGTCGCCTGGCGGGGTCCGGGGCGCCCTTCGGTGGCTTCCACCGGGTCGATATCGGGGCGGATTACGGCCCCGCCGCCGCCGCCCGAACGCTGCTCGGTTGGCAGGCCGATGGTGCCCCCTTCCGCTATGCCGGATACGACCCCTCATTGGTCTTCATCGAAGACGGCCAGACCGTGCTGTACCGCTACCAGTTCTCCGATCCCCGGACGCGGGATCTGGTCGTCAACAACAGGGCGACCCTGCTGGGCCTGGAGGACAGCCAAGGGTATAACCCGATCCAGATCGGCCGGTATGCCACCTACGTGGCAGCGATGAACGGGGCGCCGCAGGAGTACCACGGGGCGGACATCTATCCCGGCGGGTTAGCGTCACCTTTGCTCGACCTGCTGAATGTTCGCTACGTGGTGACCCCTGCTTGGGAGGGGGAGGCAGCGGCGGACCCCTTCGCCGCGGCGGGGTGGCCCACCGTGGCAGAACTTGGAGTGGTGCGGATCGTCGAGAACCCCGGGGCGATGCCGCGGGCCTGGATCGTTCACGAGGCGACGGTGGTGCCGGAACCCGAGCAACTCGAGATGCTGGCCGTCGGGGCGGTCGACCCGGCGCGGGTGGCGTTGGTCGGTGAACCGGTGACCGGGCTATCGGAACGAGAGCCAGGGGCGGTACCGGACGTGGCGACCGTGATCCGGGACGATGATCCCGACCGCATCCGGGTCCGGACCGAGACGACGGCACCGGGGCTGCTGGTCCTCAGCGAGGTGGCCTACCCCGCCTGGGAGGCGAAGGTCGATGGCGATGTGGCACCGATCGTGGTCGCGAACGGGCTGTTTCGGGCCGTGGCGATCCCGGCAGGGTCCCACGTCGTCGAGATGCGGTATCGCTCTCCCGCCTCCGGGTGGGGGTTGGGTATCTCCACGTTCACGGCGGCGTCGCTGCTCATTGGCCTGTGGCTGACTCACCCGGGTCGGGGCCTTCGCTGGGGGCGTTGGCGGAAAGCACCAGATTCGTCGGCCCAACCCATTGACAGCCGATCGGGGCCGTGATACAACCTATGTAGGAGTGAACGCGGCAAGGGCCGCACGGCTCCGCCGCGATGGTCGGGCCGGCACGCACCGGACCGAGGAAACGGCCGACACGTGATCCCCGCGTGATCGGGTTGCCGAGAGGCCCCCGGCGCGACGAACGACGAAATGGAGGGCACCCCCATGTTGCGACACGCGATCATGACGACCCTCGGCCTGTCCGTCGTCCGTGGTTCCGCCGTTCGGGCGGGAGCCGGAGGACAATGTGCCGCCGATGGGGAGCGTGCGGGGTGGTGACGCGTTAGGCCGTCGCCGATCACCTCGCGCCGCTCTCCCGGGTCGCCCCAGCGCCCCGGGTTTTTTGTGCCCATTTCTCTGTAGTCGTAAGACGTCTCGATCCGGAATGACCGGGTCGCACCGCTCGGACGCATGTCCAGGGTTCAGCAGCGCCGTGCCGATAATGGCGAAATGCGCCATTTTCGACCAAGGGAGGACTCGCCGTGACGATCCGTGCCCCGTTCAATCGCCTCGCCGCCCGCTGGAAAGGTCCCGCGGACAGGTCAGCCCTCGTCCGCCCGTTGAGCGTCCAGACGACGGGTCACCCCGGAGATGACCGGGCGATGTCTCCCACGATCCGGCCGGCCGGACGATCCGTCCACGCGTTTTCGATCGACCCCAGGACGGCCGAGCCGTCGCCACGCCAGAGGAGCCAGACCACCATGTACCCCATGAACCCGTCGATGAGTTCGATCGCCGTCAGCCGTCACGATGATTACTTGGCCGAGGCCAACCGGGACCACATGGCCCGGATCGCCCGCCAGGGCAAGCCGCGCACGACCGTCCTGGCCGATGTCCGCCGCACCGTCGGTGGGGTCGTCATCGCCATCGGCGAGCGGGTCGCCGGCCGGCCGGGCGCGCCCGGCCCCGCCATGCCCCGTCTCTCGTCCCGCCGCGGCGGCGGGCCTGAGCAGCGCCCGGGCCCACCACCTGATACCCCCGGCGAGTCGAGATGGGCAAGCGCCCGTCGCCTCTCGGCCGGGGGATCGACGCGCCGGCGATGGGGCGCCCCCAAGGACGTTTCGTGCGACCCCCGGCGTCGACGACCCGCAGCGGGACGATCCGGGATAGGATGGCGACGAACGGCCCGGATGGGTCCATCGATGGTCGGAGTGCGTGGGAGGGGAGGTCGGGATGTACGTGATCGTGGCGAAGTTCCTGGCGGCCGAGGGTTCGGGCGATGAGGTCGCGCGGTTGTTGGTGGAGATGGAGCCCCTGGCGAATGACGAACCGGGCTGCGCCGCCTATATCGTCAACCGGTCAGTCGATGACCCGCACCAATTCTTGCTCTACGAGCAGTACGTCGACGAGGCGGCCTTCCGGGCCCACTCCGAGACGGACGCTTTCGCGCGGATCATCGCTGGACAGGTCGTCCCCCTGCTGGCGGAACGGATGCGGGAGACGTACGCGACGTTGACCTGATCGTCCGGTGAACCAGACTCGGACTCCGGGACTCCCAAACTGCCGGCCCCGCGGACGGAGCACGCACGAGGGCATGGGGACCGGTTGATGGCGGGGAGTGCCCCGGGCGGCGGCACTACCCGGTGCCGAGGCCCATCCGCTCGCGGACCGTCTCCATCTTAACGGCGGCCATGGCCCGGGCCCGGTCGGCGCCGTCGGCCAGGATAGCCCGGACGTGGCCCGGGTCGGCATGGAGTTCGGCCAGGCGGGCCTGGATCGGGCCGATGGCGCCGACGACCACCTCGGCCAGGTCGGCCTTGAAGTCGCCGTATCCGCGCCCGTCATAGCGGGCCTCGATGGCGGCGATGGAGTCGCCGGAGAGGAGGCCATAGATGGTGATCAGGTTGGAGACGGCGGGCTTGTCCGGGGCGAGGCGAACCTCACCGTCGGAGTCGGTGACGGCCCGCTTGACCTTGCGGCGGATGGTGTCGATGTCGTCCTCGAGGGCGATCGCCGCGTTGGGCCGGGCGTCGCTCTTGCTCATCTTCTTGGACGGGTCGTCGAGAGCCATGATCCGGGCCCCCTCGGCCTTGATGTCAGGCCGGGGCACGACGAAGGTCTCCCCGTAGCGGCCATTGAACCGCTCGGCGATGTCGCGGGCCAGTTCGATGTGCTGCTTCTGGTCCTCGCCGACCGGGACGAGGTCCGTGTCGTAGAGGATGATGTCGGCCGCCTGGAGGACGGGGTAGGAGAACAGGACGGCCGACACTGCCTCGTCCTTCTTGCCGGCGGACTTGTCCTTGAACTGGGTCATCCGGTTCAGTTCACCGAACTGGGTGACCGCATTCAGCATCCAACTCAGTTCGGCGTGCTCCCGGACATCTGACTGGACGAAGAGGATCGAGCGGGCGGGGTCGATGCCGGCGGCCAGCATCACACTCGCCAGGCTGATCGTGTTCTGGCGCAGGGTGCTCGGATCGATGGGCTGGGAGAGAACGTGCAGGTCGACGATGCAGAAGACGTTCTCGTACTGGTCCTGCTGGCGGACCCAGTTCCGGATCGCCCCGAGGTAGTTTCCAAGGTGCATGTTGCCAGAGGGTTGCATTCCCGAGAAGACCCGTTGCCGGGCGGGAGCCAGGGAGAGTCCGGTCGTCTGGCGATCCGTCGAGGGGGTGGCGACCATGGCGGATGGGACCTCGCGCTAGGGGGGTGCGACCGTCGCGGATCGGCCCGCTGACGAGGGGGGAGTATACGGGAGGGCGACGTGGGACGGCCGGGGGCGACGAGGCGATCGTGACCAAGCGTCGCCGGTGACGGTTGTGGTCTCCCATGGAACCCCCTCGATCCACGTCGGGCAGGGACGGGCTGGCCGCGGCAAGCATATCCGTGCTGCCCGGGGGGCACGGTCGTGAGGCACGGGAGGACACGAGGTCCTCACCTGGAATGGAGTGGTCTTTCCAGATTCAGATTATCCGACGTCTTGGTCTTCAGGAGTGAACAGCAGCATCATCGTGGAGGGGAGGTTCTTGTATCCGCCCCTTTTCGCATGGTCGCGACGTCGGAACATGAGACGGCGCCCGGGGAGAGCATCGTCGATGACGCCATGCGGGCGAGTCGCGGCACCGCGAATCCGACGGTATGGGTCCTGGCGTCGTGACGATGCGGGAATGGCCGCTCCGCACGAGGGGTTTTCCACCGGGGAAGGACTCTCGCGTGAGATCGGGGCGGGTCCATGCATCGCCGCCCTCCCCTCGGGGGAATCACTATCCGGTCATCGTGGGACCCGGGCCGCGGAGGTGGAGAACACCACCTCTTCGGCAGCGCCGGCGTCGTCCTCGCATTCCTCGGCCGGCAGCCAGCGGATCCCGTACTCGCGCATGCTCTCGATCACCGGCAACAGGGCATATCCCTTGGATGTGAGGGAATACTCCACCCGGGGCGGGACCTCGGCGAAGCATCGCCGCGTGACGACGCTCGCCTCTTCGAGGCGCTTGAGCCGCTCGGAAAGGGTCTTCGGGCTGACCCCGACCAGGGACCGCTCCAATTCGCTGAACCGGCGCGAGCCGCCCGCGAGGTCCCGCACGATCAGGGGAGTCCACCGGTTGCCGATCACCTCCGAAGTCCGAGCGACGGGGCAGCCGAGCGATGCGGCGGTATCCCGGGGACGAGATGGCATGGGAGTGACCGTGGCCGTGGCGGGGTGATGCGACGATGGCATGGTGCGTCCTCCCGCGCGGCATCGGATCCGTCTTTGGGCGGTGCGCTCGTCGCCCAAATCAACGCTCGATCGTTGCCGCGACCGCAATACTGTCAAAATGATAGCATAGGCGGACGTGCTAGGATCACCCCGTGTTCGGGTGCTGTCCGCAACGGGTCGCGGCATCGGACGATCGTGGCGGGCGCGGTCGTGACTCACCGGCGCGGACTTGGCGCGCCGGGCGTCGAGAGGGAGAGCGTGAAGCGGCTCATCGCCTATATCGTCGGTGCGATCGTGGCCACGCTGGTGGTGGGGTCGATCTCCGAGCAGCGCCTCGTCAAGTACGAGGACCGCGAGTCGGTGATCATCTTCGCCCTGGTCGTCGGCCTGATCAGTGCCTACATCAAGCCGGTCCTGAAGATCCTGACGCTGCCGTTGACCTGCCTGACGTTCGGCCTCTTCGCGCTGGTGCTGAACGCGGCACTATGGGGCGTGGCGGCGCGGCTGACGCCGGGGATCGAGACGACGTTCTGGGGAGCGGTGGCCGGGTCGGTCATCACCAGCATCGCGTCCGGGATCGTGTTCTCGGTCCTCGACGAGAAGTGACATTGGGCCGCGTCGCGCGGGCCGGTGAAGGAGAGCGGGAAACACCCATGGAACGATCGGACGGGCGAGCGGTGACCGGAAAGATCCCGCGGGGCGTGCTGGCGCCGGTGGCGACGACCTTTGGGACCGACGGTGAGCTGGATTTGGCGGCGTTCCGGGACAACCTCGACTGGTACGCCCGGTCGCGGCTCGACGGGGTCGTCTTGCTGGGTTCGAACGGGGAGTTCGCCCTGCTCGACGCGGACGAGAAGGTCGCCGTGATCGAGGCCGGGATCGAGGCGGTCGGCGGGCGGAGGACCGTGATGGTCGGCACGGGGGCCGAATCGACCCGGGCCACGATCGCCCTGACCCGGCGGGCCGGCGCGGCCGGGGCCGACTACGCTCTGGTCGTCACCCCCCATTACTACTCGCCGCGTTACGACCACGCCGCCTACCTGGCCCACTACGAGGCGGTGGCGGAGGCCTCGCCGATCCCGGTCATCATCTACGTGATGGCGGCCTACACCGGGGTCGACCTGGCCCCGGCCCTGGTGGCCGACATCGCCCGGCACCCGAACGTGGTCGGGATCAAGGACTCGGGGGGCAACGCCCCCCGGGTCGCCGAGGTCATCGCCCGCTGCGGTCCCGACTTCGGCGTGCTGGCCGGGTCGGCGAGCTTCCTCTATCCGGCGCTCTGCCTAGGCGCGACCGGCGGCATCCTCGCCCTCGGTAACCTGGCCCCGGACCTCTGCGCCGACCTCCAGGCGCTCACCTTGGTGGGCGAACACGACGCGGCCCGGGCGTTGCAACTGCGGTTGATCGCTCCGAACGCCGCCGTGACCTCTCGCTTCGGCGTGCCGGGTCTGAAGGTCGCCATGGACGCCGTGGGCCTGCGCGGCGGGCCGCCCCGGCCGCCACACCAGCCGCTGGGTCAGAAGGACGCCGACGAGGTCCGCCGCACGCTGCGAGAGGCGGAGATCGGCGCGGTCGCGGTTGGCTGAGCCGAGGTCGCTCCTCGATGACCCGGTTTGGCCGACCGACCAGCGAATCTTCACGCCACCCCTGACGATCGGCGTCGTCAGCGACACCCACGTCATGCGGCACGGGGTCCGGCGCCTGCCGCCGGAGGTGCCCGACCTCTTCACCCGGTTCGGAGTCGGTCTGATCCTGCACGCCGGAGACGTCAACACCGGCGCGGTCCTCGACGCCCTGGCGGAGGTCGCCCCGGTGATCGCCGTGACCGGCAACAACGACGACCGGGACCTGATGGTCCTGCTCGACCGCGAGGAACGGTTCGCCGTCGGGACGCACCGGTTCCTGCTCGTCCACGGCCACGGCGGCCGCTCGGCCCGGAGCGAGGCCCGCCGCCTGGCCAGGGACGCCGACTGCGTCGTCTACGGCCACAGCCACGTCCCGATGATCGAGAAGGAAGCCGAGACGATCCTGTTCAACCCCGGATCGGCGACCGACCGCCGCTGGCAGGAAGAATTCTCGGTCGGCCTGCTCCAGGTGACGGCCGAGGCGATCCTGCCGGAACTGGTGCTGTACGGCGACCCGCGGTATCTGGTGAACGTGAAGCCGTGATGCGGACGTCCATGCTCGTCGCCCGCACAGATCGGTGACGCTGACACGTCACCATTCCGCAAGGGAACGATAGGAGCGACCTAGTGATGACCGGGACAGGAACCCGCGAGACCCTCCGCATCCCCGGGCCGACGCCGGTGCCGCCGGAGGTCGTGGCGGCGATGGGGCGGGAGATGATCTCGCACCGGGGGGCGGAGTTCCGCGCCTTCTACACCGACCTGCTCGGGCTGGTCCGGCGGGCGCACCGGACGGAGCACGATGTCCTGATCTGGCCCGGGTCGGGGTCGGCGGGCTGGGAATCGGTCGTCGTGAACCTGTTCTCGCCGGGCGACCCGGTGCTGGCGACGGTCTGCGGCGACTTCGGGCACCGCTTCGCCGGGGTGGCGGAAACGTTCGGGCTGGATGTCGAGCGGCTGGAGGTGCCGTGGGGGCGGGCGGTCACGCCAGAGGGCGTGGCGAAGGCGCTGGCGCGGCGGCCGGGGACAAAGGCCGTGTTCATCGCCTACAACGAGACTTCGACCGCGTTGACGAATCCGCTGCCGGAGATCGCCCGAGTCGTGCGAGAGCATGGCGCCCTGGTGGTGGTGGATGCTGTCAGTGCCGCCGGGGGGCTCCCGTTAGAAACGGACGCGTGGGGCGTAGATGTCGTCCTGTCCGGGTCGCAGAAGGCCTGGATGTGCCCGCCGGGGCTGCTGCTGATGGCGATCGGGCCGCGGGCCTGGGCGGCGCACGAGAACGCGCGGTTCCCCCGCTTCTTCTGGGACTGGACGGCGGCCCGGCGCCAGGCCGAGCAGGGAATGACTCCGACCACCCCGCCGCTCTCGCTGCTGTTCGGCCTCGATGCCGCGTTGCGGATGATCTTCGCGGAAGAGATCGAGGCGACGTGGGCCCGACATGCGACGCTCGGCGAGATGGTCCGGGCCGACCTGCTCGGCCGGGGGCTGCGGTTGTTCCCGGACCCAGCCCATGCCTCGAACACGGTGACCGGGTTCCGGCCGCCGGAGGGCATCGCGGCCCGGGCGGTGGTCGCGGCCGTCCGGGAGCGTCACGGGATCGCCCTGGAGGCGGGCAAGGGCGCCACCGTCGATTCGGTCGTGCGCCTGGGGCACATGGGGTGGGTCCACGAGCCGGAGATGCGATTGGCCCTCGACGCGATCGGGGAGTCGGTCGAGTGGCTGGTGGCCGGATCGGCGGCGGCAGCGCCCGCGATGGCCGGGTCCGGGGTGCGCGAGTTCGGATAAGTTGCAGGCGTCATGCGTGGCTAGGTATACTGCGATGCCACGGGCGTGACTGACGATGGCGATGGGTGTCGCTTCGGGACCAGTGTGCTGCCCGGACATTTGGTGCTTAAGGAAGGTGTATGGAAACCACGGACGTTCGCGAGCCAGAGGCGACCGTGTCGCCACGGGACGATGCCGGGATGACGGCAACCACCGTGCTGGACGACGCGGTAGCGACGAACGGCTCTCGTGACGAGTCCCCCCTCGATGGGGCGTCGCTGATGGAACAGTTCCTCAGCGACCCGTCCAACGATTATCAGACCCTGAAATATGGGGATGTGATGGACGGCGTCATCATGCACATCGACCGGGACGAACTCCTGGTCGACATCGGGTCCAAGGCAGAAGGCATCGTGCCGGCCAAGGAGTACTCCGACCTCACGGGCGACGAGAAGTCGGCGCTCCAGGTGGGAGACACGGTTCTGGTCTTCGTCGTGATGCCCGAGAATCCCGAGGGACACCCGGTGGTGTCGCTGAACCGGGCTCGCCAGGAGAAGAGCTGGCGCCGGTTGCAGGAGATCCACGAGGCCAACGACGTCATCGAAGCCGAGGTCACCAACTACAACAAGGGTGGCCTGCTGGTCAACCTGGACGGGGTCCGGGGCTTCGTGCCCGCCTCCCAGGTCTCCGAGATCCGGGGCGGTGACGAGGGCAGCAAGCAGGCCGACATGGCCCGCCTGATCGGCACGACGCTACCGCTGAAGGTGATCGAGATCAACCGGCACCGGAACCGGCTGATCCTCTCCGAGCGCCAGGCGGTCCAAGAGCGCCGTGACGTGATGAAGGAAAGGCTGATCGCCGAGCTGACCGAGGGTGAGGTCCGTAAGGGCCGCGTCTCCTCGATCTGCGACTTCGGCGCCTTCGTCGATATCGGCGGGGCCGACGGGCTGGTCCACCTCTCCGAGCTGTCCTGGAGCCGTGTCCGCCACCCGAGCGAGCTGCTCTCGGTCGGGGCGGAGGTCGATGTCTACGTCCTGGGGATCAATTCCCAGGAGAAGAAGATCGCCCTCTCGATCAAGCGGACCCAGCCGGAGCCGTGGAGCCGGGTGGCTGCCGTCTACGAGGTCGGCCAACTGGTGCGCGGCACCGTGACCCAGCTCGCCAACTTCGGCGCCTTCGCCCGGATCGAGGACGGCATCGAGGGCCTGATCCACGTCTCCGAACTCACCGACGAGCGGATCACGCATCCGAAGCAGGTCGTCCAGGAGGGCCAGGACCTCATCCTGCGGATCATCCGGATCGACCCCCAGCGGCGGCGGATGGGCCTCAGCCTGAAGCGTGCTCTGGACACGCCGGACGAGGAACTGACGACCGCCTTCGGTGAGGGCGTCACCGAGGAGCGCGACGCGATCGTGGCCCGCATCCACGCGGCCCTGGAAGCCGAGGGGATCGAGATCGGCTCCGGCGCCCGCGCGGCGGCGGAAGAGGCCGCCGCGGCTGCATTGGCCGGGGGCGACGGGGGTGATGGTCCGCGCACCGTGGATCCGGACGCCGTCGAGGCGGCGCCGAACCCGAATCTGGCCAAGTTCCAGATGCCGACCGAGCGCCCGCAACCGAAGTCGCGCTCCCGCGCGACACAGCCGCGACCGTCGGCCGTCGAGATGCCGGTGGACCTCGGTGACGAGGGGCTGTCGGCGATGGCCCTCGCCTTCGCGATGGCCGGAGCGTCCGACGACATCGAGACGGTCACTGACCAGACCGAATCGGAGGTCGAGGCCGACGTCGTGGCGGAGGTCGGCCCGGCCGAGCCGGCCGCCTCCTCCGCCGAGACGGCGCCGCCGGATGTCACCGCCGAGGACGCCACGGCCGCCGGGGCCGAGATCCTCACCGGCGAGGCATCGCCTTCCCCCGTGGCGGAGTCGCCCGCCGAGACGGTCGAGGCCTCCGCGGTCGCGACCGTCCCGGAACCCGAGGACACCGCCACCGACGAGACCGCCGCGGCCGCTACCTCCGATGCCACGGACGAGGCGGTCACCGCGCCGGACGACATGGCGCCGACCGGGGAGCCAGTGGTCGAGGCGGAAGTGGACGCACCGCCCGCGTCCGACGCGACGCCTGAGCCGGAGTCGGACCAGAACGGTTCGTAATTGACCGGGTCGGCCCCGTCCGGGAACCTCCCGCACCGACAAACGTCACGATCTCGCAAACGGCAGGCGCAAACATGCGCCTGCCGTTTGCTTCCCCGCCGACCCCGTGGCACGCTATACGGGAGGCACTACCCGAAGGGCGGGGGTGGGCGGACGCGATCCTGCGTATGCTTAACCCGGACGATCACGACGGACGGACGCGGAGATCACCAGCCACCCGTTCGAGGACGCGGAGCACGGCGCCGGGCGATGGAGCGGGTTCTTCACCCGACGTGGCGGGAGTACTACACAATGGCAGAGAAGTTCGACAAGTTCACCGAACGAGCCCGCAAGGTCCTGACATTGGCCCAGGAAGAGGCCCAGCGCTTCAACCATAATTACATCGGCACCGAGCACTTGCTGCTTGGCCTCGTGCGCGAGGGCGACGGCGTCGCCGCTCGCGTGTTGAGCAACATGGGTGTCCAGTTGCCCAAGGTCCGCTCGGCGGTCGAGTTCATCATCGGCCGCGGCGAGACCATGATCATGGGGGACATCGGCCTCACCCCCCGCGCCAAGAAGGTCATCGAGTTGGCCGTGGACGAGGCCCGTCGCCTCAACCACCACTACATCGGGACCGAACACCTCCTCCTCGGTCTGGTTCGCGAGGGCGAGGGCATCGCCGCCGGCGTCCTGGAGAGCCTGGGCGTCAATCTGGAGAAGGTCCGGGCCCAGGTGATGCAGGTCGTCAGCCAGAGTTCGACCTACAGCCAGCAGTCCAAGCAGCAGACCAAGACCCCGTACATGGACGCCCTCGGCTTCGACCTCACCGAGGCCGCCCGGTCCAACAAGCTCGGTCCCCTGATCGGCCGGTCGATGGAGATCGACCGGGTGATGCAGATCCTCTCCCGGCGGACCAAGAACAATCCCGCCCTGATCGGCGAGCCCGGCGTCGGTAAGACGGCGATCGTGGAGGGACTGGCCCAGCGGATCGTCAACGGCGACGTGCCGGAGCAACTCCAGAACAAGCGGCTGATCGCCCTCGACATCGGGGCGTTGGTGGCGGGGACGAAATACCGGGGCGAGTTCGAGGAGCGGCTGAAGAAGATCGTCGCCGAGGTCAAGGAGACTAGCAGCATCCTCTTCATCGACGAGCTGCACACCCTCGTCGGGGCCGGTGCGGCCGAGGGCGCGGTCGATGCCGCGAACATCCTCAAGCCCGCCCTCTCCCGGGGCGAGTTGCAGACCATCGGCGCGACGACCCTCGACGAGTACCGCAAGTACATCGAGCGGGACGCGGCCCTGGAGCGGCGCTTCCAGCCCGTCCAGGTCGATGAGCCCAGCATCGACGAGACGATCCAGATCCTGACCGGGGTCCGGCCGCTCTACGAAGAGCATCACCGGCTCAAGATCAGCGACGAGGCTTTGAAGGCCGCCGCCAACCTGGCCGCCCGCTACGTGCCGGACCGGTTCATGCCGGACAAGGCGATCGACCTGATCGACGAGGCGTCCTCCCGGGTCCGGATGACCCGCTCTGCCGCCCCGCCCCGCCTGAAGGAGGCCATGCTCGGCCTGCAATCGCTGCAGCGCGAGCTGGAGGCGGCCGTGAACGGGCAGGAGTTCGAGCTGGCCGCCGAGTTGCGCGACCGCGAGCGCAAGCTGCGGGAGCGGATCGATAATCAGGAACAGGAGATGAAGGACGCCAGGGGCGAGGAAGAGACCTACGTCACCGAAGAGGACGTGGCCCAGGTCGTCGCGATGTGGACGGGCATCCCCCTGGTCCGGATCGCCGGCGAGGAGTCGGAGCGACTGCTCCAGATGGAGTCGGTCCTCCACGAGCGGATCATCGGCCAGGAAGAGGCGATCGCGACTCTCAGCAAGGCCGTCCGCCGGGCCCGGGCCGGAATCAAGGATCCCCGCCGCCCGATCGGCAGCTTCATCTTCCTCGGCCCCACCGGCGTCGGCAAGAGCGAGCTGGCGAAGGCCCTGGCGGAGTTCATGTTCGGCTCCGAGGACCACCTGATCAAGATCGACATGTCCGAGTTCATGGAGCGCCACGCGGTCAGCCGCCTGGTCGGGGCGCCTCCGGGCTACGTCGGCTACGAGGAGGGCGGCCAGTTGACCGAGGCGGTGCGGCGCAAGTCGTACTCGGTGATCCTGCTCGACGAGATCGAGAAGGCGCACCCGGAAGCCTTCAACATGTTGCTCCAGATCATGGAGGACGGGAACCTGGCCGATGCCAAGGGGCGCAAGGTCGATTTCCGCAACACGATCATCATCATGACCTCCAACGTCGGGGCCGAACAGATTAGCCGGGACATGACGCTCGGGTTCGCCTTCAAGGAAGACCCGGACAAGACCCAGCAGCGCGAGTACGACACGATGCGCGACAAGGTGACGGGCCAGCTGAAGCAGACCTTCCGGCCCGAGTTCCTGAACCGGATCGACGCGGTGGTCGTTTTCCACTCCCTGACCCCGGAGCAGATCCGGGAGATCGTCAACCTGGAATTGGAGCGGGTGCGGGCGCAACTCGCCGAGCAGGACATCAAACTCGAGGTGACGACCGAGGCGATGGACCTGATCGGGGTCCGTGGCTACGACCACGTCTACGGGGCCCGGCCGCTGCGCCGGATCATCCAGAACCTGATCGAGGACCCCCTGGCAGAGGGTCTCCTCAATGGCCGGTTCCAGGCGGGAAACACCGTCAGGGTCGAGGTCGAGGAAGACTTGCTCAAGGTTACCGTCGCCGAGGTCGCCGAGGCGGAAGCGCTGGAGCCAGCGGGCGTCGCCTAGCTCGATGTCGTCAGACGTGATACCTCGCGGACCGTGAACGAGGGGGGGTGGGCCAATGGCCGCCCCCCTCGTCATTGGCTCGACGAGAATCTCCTCCAGAGCCCCTCGTCCGTTCACGCGAGGAGGAATGATCGTGGCCAAGGTCAAGACGCAGTGGGTCTGCCAGCAATGCGGCACGACCAGCCCGGGCTATCTCGGGCGTTGCCCGGGCTGTAGTTCGTGGAACTCGATGGTCGAGACGATCGAAGATCGCCGGCCGACCGGGGGCAACCCCCGGACGAGCCGGGTGGCGGAGAAGCCCCAGCCGCTGGGTGAGGTCGGCTCGGCCGAGGCCAACCGGGTCCAGGTGCCGATCGGGGAGTTCAACCGGGTGCTGGGCGGCGGCCTGGTGCCCGGATCGCTGGTGCTGATCGGCGGCGACCCGGGGATCGGCAAGTCGACCCTCGTCCTACAGGCGGCGGCCGGGATCGCCGGGCAGGCCGGGGTGGTCCTCTATGTCTCGGCCGAGGAGTCGGCGCAGCAGATCAAGCTTCGGGCCGAACGACTGGCGGTGCCGATGGACGGGTTGTGGGTGCTTTCCGAGACCAATCTGACGTCGGTGATCGAGGCGGCGGAGCAGCACCAGCCCGCGCTACTGATCATCGACTCGATCCAGACCGTTTGGGTCGATGACATCACCTCGGCGGCCGGCAGCGTCTCCCAGGTGCGGGAATGCACGGCCCGGCTGATGCAGTGGGCCAAGCCCCGCAACATCCCCGTCCTGCTGATCGGCCACGTCACCAAGGAGGGGACGATCGCCGGGCCCCGGGTGCTGGAGCACATGGTCGACGCGGTGCTGTACCTGGAGGGCGACCGCTTCCACCAGTACCGCATCCTGCGGGGGGTGAAGAACCGGTTCGGCTCGACCGACGAAGTAGGCGTCTTCGAGATGGCCGACGCCGGGCTGCGGGAAGTCCGCAGCCCCTCGGAGGCGTTCCTGGAGGAGCGACGCGACGGTGCGTCCGGTTCGACCGTGGCGGTGACGATGGAGGGAACGCGGCCGATCTTGGTCGAGATGCAGGCCCTGACGACCTCGACCTCGTTCGGGCTGCCGCGCCGGACGGCGAATGGCCTGGAAGCGAACCGGCTCCAACTGCTGGTGGCGGTCCTCCAGAAGCGGGTCGGGCTGGCGCTGGGGGGCCAGGACATCTATGCCAACGTGGTCGGCGGCCTGCGGATCGCCGAGCCGGCCTCCGACCTGGCGGTGGCGACGGCGATCGCCTCCAGCTTCCGGGACAGGCCGGTCGATGGCCGGACCGCCCTTATCGGCGAGGTGGGCCTCTCCGGGGAGCTCCGGTCGGTCAACCAGATCGACCGGCGGGTGAACGAGGCGGCCCGGTTGGGGTTCCGGCGGGTGATCGTGCCCCGGGCCTCGGTCCGGCAACGGGGCGGGGATGTCTCCGGGGTCGAGACGGTGCGGGTCGGGACGCTGGCGGAGGCGATCGAGGCGGCGATGACGTAGGCCCGGCCCTATGCGCAGGAGATCGGTTCGGAGACAGGCAGTCCGTTCAGCCCCCGGTCGACCAAGGCTCACCTGCCAGGGCGAGGAGTTCGTCCGTGAGGCGGTCGGCGGCGTCCGACCGCCCGACGCCGCTCGCCCGGGCGGACATGGTCGCTAGCGTCGCTGGGTCTGCGAGGAGGCGGTCGATCTCGGCGCGGAGCCGGACCGGGGTCGCTTCGGCCTGGGTCAGGACGACGGCGGCGCCCGCGTCGGCCAACAGGCGGGCGTTGTGGGTCTGCTCGTCGCCACCGGTGCCGGGGAGGGGAATCAGGATCGCGGGTTTGCCGAGGCGGGCCAGTTCGGCGACGGTCCCCGCCCCGGCCCGGCCGATGACGAGGTTCGCCGCCGCGTAGACGTCGGCCATCTCGTCGCGGACGTACTCGCGGACGTGGTAGCGGCGACGGGTGGCCCCGGGCCAGGTGTCACGGCGCTCTCGCGCCTCGCGGGCGTCGTCGTTGGCCCCGGCCGGACCGGTCTGGTGGAGGACTTGGGCCCGGTCCAGGAGATCCGGCAGCAGGGCCGTGAGCCGCTCGTTGAGGGGCGATGCGCCCCGGGCGCCGCCGGTGACATAGATCAACGGGACATCGGGTTCGAAGTCGAACGCGGCGAGACCCCGGGCGGCGTCGCCGCCGAGCAGGGACGGGCGGACGGGGTTTCCGGTGACCACCACCCGGGCCCGAAGACCGCTGGCCAGCCGGGTGGTCTCCTCGTAGGAGACGGCCAGGACACCGGCGAACCGCATCGTGATCCTGGTCGCCAGGCCGAGGATGGCGGTCTGCTCGTGGGTCAGGACCGGGGCCGAGCGGGCCGCCGCGAGCACCGTCGGGACGCTGACGAAACCGCCCGTACCGAGGACCACGTCCGGCCTGTGACGGCGGATCAGACGCCGGGCCTGAACGATGCCGACGGGGATCCGGGCCAGGTCGCCGGGGGTCTTCCGATCGGGGTAGCGACGCAGTTTGCCGGTTTGGATCGCGGCGAACGGGATCCCGGCGTGGTGGGCCGCCTCTCCCTCTACGCCTGAGACGCTGCCGATCCAGAGTGGATCGATGGTGATTCCGCGGGCGGCCAGGGTCTCTAGCACCGCCATCGCGGGCAGCACGTGCCCGCCCGTCCCGCCCCCGGCGATCACCAATCGCAATGGTCGTCCCGATGACATGCGCTGATCGCCCCCCGTTCGGCTCCGAGTATACGGTGGTGACCGTGGTACCATCGCCCCACGATCGACCTTTTCCCGACCCCGGACGGAGCGGACCAGACCATGCAGACTGACCAGCAGGCGAGCATCCGTGAGGCCCTCGTGGCCCGCCGGGACCAACTCCAGGGAGAACTCGACCACCTGTCCTCCGAGATGCGCGAGCTCGGTGCCGACCAAGAAGTCGAGCGTGGCAGCGTGGGGAATCACTCCGCCGACGACGGCAGCGACGTCAATGAGCAGGAGCGCATCCTGACGATCAGTCATGATCTTAACGATATGCTCAGCGAGGCTAACGGGGCGTTGGGGCGGCTCGACGAAGGGACTTACGGGATCTGTGTGCGGTGCGGCAAGCCGATCGACCCGGAGCGCCTGGAAGCCTTCCCGTGGGTGCAGTACGACGTCGAGTGCCAGGGGATCATGGAGCGCGAGGCCGGCCTCCATGTGCCGCGCTAGCGTGATCCGGGTGTCCTGGTGACGACCAGATGAGCGAGACGTCCTCGGGCCGCGGTCTCCAGATCGTCGCGATCGTCGCCGCCGTCGTGGCGACTGACCAGATCAGCAAGCGCGTGGTCGTCAGGGCACTGGGCGCTGGCGCGGAACGGGACGAGGTCGAGCTGATCGGCGACGTTGTCCGGCTGGAATATAGCCAGAACACCGGCATCGCCTTCGGCTTCCTGTCCGGGGCCGGGGCCCTGCTGACGGTGGCCGTGGTCGTTCTGACGGCCGCGGTCGCGGTCCACGCCTGGCGCGGCCGGGAGGGATCGGGCAGTGGACGGGCCGGGATGGCCTTGATGCTGGGCGGTGCCATCGGGAATCTGGTCGACCGGGTCCGGCTCGGGTACGTGGTCGATTTCGTGTCCGTCGGGTCGTGGCCGACCTTCAATGTCGCCGACGCCGCGATCTCGATCGGCGTCGTCGTCCTCGCCGCGACGCTGTTCCGGCCCAAACCGGTGCCCGCGCCGGTCGTGCGCCGGCCTGGGCTCGGCGACCACGCGGTCTCCAGTCGCGACCGTGGTCCTTCGGTGGGTCACCATGGGTGACCGGCGCGCGGCGATGAGTGGTCGGAATGGGGAGGACATGGTCGGCGACGACCCGATCGACGAGGGCATGGACAGCGACGATATGGACGTCATGGACGAGGTCAACGGAGAGGAAGACAATACCGGGCCGGAGGACCTCTACGGGGACGATGGGGACGACGCGGCAGAGACCACGTCCGGGCCCGGCGAGGTCGTCATCGCGCCGGCCCCGGAGGACCGGGACGACCGGCTCGACAAGTTGGTCGCCCGGCACATGGCCGACCGCAGCCGGACGTTCGTCCGCCAGTTGATCGAGGACGGGCAGGTGCTGGTCGACGGCATCGTCCGGCGGCCGTCGTTCTCGGTCACGCCGGGCCAGCGGATCACGGTGGTCATCCCGCCGCCGGAGCTCGAATTGATCGCCCGCCCCGAGGCGATCCCGCTGACGATCGTCTTCGAGGACGACGACGTGCTGGTGATCGACAAGCCGGCCGGGATGGTCGTCCACCCCGCCCCTGGTCACCCGACCGGCACACTCGTCAACGCGGTGCTGCACCACGACCCGACGATCACGGTCGGGAACCGGCTCCGGCCGGGCATCGTCCACCGCCTCGACAAGGACACCTCCGGCCTGATCGTCGTCGCCAAGACGGACCGGGCCCGCAACGGCCTGGTGGCCCAGTGGCAGGCCCGGACGGTGGACAAGGGCTATGTGGCCCTGGTCTTCGGGACGGTGCCGGAGGAGGAGGCCACGGTCGATGCCCCGATCGGGCGCCACCCGACCCAACGCCAGCGGATGGCGGTCGTCCGGACCGGTCGCCCGGCGGTGACCCACTTCAAGGTCACGGAGCGGTTCGAGCGCTACACGATGCTTGACCTCTCGATCGAGACCGGGCGAACGCACCAGATCCGCGTCCACATGGCCTTCGTCGGTCACCCCGTGGTGGGCGACACCGTCTACGGGGCCGATCGGCAGGGGATCCGGGTCGGCAAGCGCCACCTGCTCCACGCGGCCCGGCTCGGCTTCGACCTGCCGACGGGCGAGCGAAAGACGTTCCACTCCATGCTCCCGCCGGCCGTCACCTCGATCTTGAACCGGTTACGAGACGACGAGCGGTGACCGCGCCGGGAGCTGGTGATCCGGAAACGGCCGCGTCTCGGCCCAGCGATCTGATCCGGTCACTCTATGACGCCGCGCTGACGGCAGTCCGGCCCGGCGAGTGCGTGGCCGGGGCGATGTCCCGCGAGGGGCGTGGCCTCCGGTGCGGTGGTCGGACGTGGCCGGTCGACGGCGAGGTTTGGGTCGTCGGGGCGGGGAAGGCGGCGACCGGGATGGCACGGGCTGTCGAGGGGGTCGCGGGCGACCTCGTCACCGGCGGTCTGGTCATCACCAAGGACGGCCACGCCACGATGCCGCTACCGGATAGAGTACGGGTCGTCGAGGCCGCCCATCCCTTGCCGGACGGGCGCGGCGTGGCGGCCACGGCCGAGATGCTGGGGTTGCTCGGGCGGCTCGGCCCCAACGACATCGTCGTCGCGGTGATTTCCGGCGGCGGTTCGGCCCTGCTCGAGGCGCCCGTCGAGGGCGTGTCACTCGGCGATCTGGTGGTGACGACCGATCTGCTGTTGCGGGCCGGGGCGCCCATCGAGGCGTTGAACGCGGTCCGGAGACCGCTGAGCCGGGTCAAGGGCGGCGGGCTGCGCCGGGCGGCCGGCGCGGCGACGACGCTGACCCTGATCCTCTCCGACGTGATCGGTAACGACCCAGACATGATCGCCAGCGGCCCGACCGTGGTCGCCGACGCGCCGGCGGAGGCCGGCCTGGCAACGCTAGCCCGGTACGGGCTCCTCGACCTCGTGCCGACGCCGGTCCGGGCGGTGCTGTCCCGGCCGGCCGGGGTGCGGCGCGGGTCGTCCGGCGTACCGGAGGCGGGCCTAGGGCCATTCGCCTTCGTGGTCATCGGGGACAACGACGCGGCACTCGACGCGGCGGCGTCGGCCGCGGCAGCACTGGGCCTGCACGCCGCCGTGATCTGGCGCGGCCGCTCGGGTGAGGCCCGCGATCTGGCTCGGGACTGGGTCGCGGCCTGCCATGCGGCGCCCACCCACATCGATGTGCTGCTCGGCGGGGGGGAGGCCACGGTCGCGGTCCGGGGGGACGGAGTGGGCGGCCGCAACACGGAATTTGTCGTAGCGGCCGCCCTCGCGATGGCCGAGGGCGGTCTGACCGGCTGGACGATCGCCAGCCTGGCGACCGACGGGCAGGACGGCCCGACCGGGGTGGCGGGTGGCATCGTCGATGGTACGACGATGGCCAGGGCGACGGCGGCGGGAGTGGACATCCGATCTTCCTTGGACCGGAACGATACGTTGGGGGTCCTGGCGGCGAGCGGGGTGGTCGTCGCGCCGGGCCCGACGGGGACCAACGTCAATGACCTCTACGTCGCGGTGCGGGACCGGTGACTGGCGCCCGATGACCGGGCGCTGATCGTCGAAGGAATCGGACGTGCGATGTCGCGGGTACGACGAGGTCCAAGGGAGCGAGGGACGCGGGCAGATGACGGATGGGATGATCCCGGTGATCCTGGATGTCGATCCGGGGGTCGACGACGCCGTGGCGATGGCGGCGGCGCTCGGTGACCCGACGCTATCGGTCGAGGCGATCACGACGTTGGCCGGAAACGTCGGCGCCGACCTGACGACCGCCAACGCGCTGGCCATCCTGGATTGGCTCGGGGCCCCGGACATCCCCGTCCACCGTGGGGCGAGCCGACCCCTGGTGGGCCGTAACCGCGACGCGACCTACTTCCATGCCGAGGATGGCTTGGGCGGGAGCGGCCTGCCGGTCTCGTCCCGCGCACTGGCGGCCGATCGTGGTCCGGCGGCCATCGTCCGGCACGCGATGGTGAGGCCCGGCGAGGTGACGCTGATCTGCCTCGGACCACTGACCAATCTGGCGATCGCCCTCAATGTCGTGCCCTGGTTGCCGGACCTCCTACGCTCGGTGGTCGTGATGGGCGGGGCGTTCGAGCGGGCCGGCAATGTGACCCCCTCGGCCGAGTTCAACATCTACGCCGATCCAGACGCGGCCGCGCAGGTGTTCGAGGCCCACTTCCCGGACATCACGGTCGTCGGGCTCGACGTCACCCAGCACGTGGCCATCGACCGGCCGGGTTGGGAACGACTCGGGGCCGCGAACGGGGCACCCGCCCGGCTGGTCTACCTGGTGGCCCGGCATTCCTTCTCCACCCGGAAGGACGACGCCTTCTCCCTGCACGACCCGCTGGCCGTCGGCGTCGCGTCCCGGCCCGGGTTGGTGAGCACCGTTCCGGGGCGGATCGAGGTCTCCCTGGACGCCACCACCCGAGGCAAGACCACCCTAAAGGAGGGCGGTTCCGCCAAGGTCGCCCTGGGGGTGGACATCGCCACGTTCGGAGAATGGTTCCACTCCGTCCTGGGGATCGAAGAGACGGTCACCCGGCCCGGACCGGCGTAGCCCGACGGTGCGCTACAGACGCACCAAGGAGAATAGGGGATGCCTGGCCCTGTTCAACAGGCCTGGGTCGTGGTATCCAACGGAGAAGCGGAATATCCGACTGCCCCGCCCGGACCGATCATCGTGTGGGGAGAGCCCACGCCTCGGGACAAGGAAGTGCGTGATGGCCGACGATCGTCTGCTCTCGGAGGAGTCCTCGCTCCAGGACCGGGATCTGCTCCAGCGGCTCAGCATCTACTTCGACGCGCTCGATTCGCGTCTCCGGCAGGGGCAAGGATGGTTCATCTTCAACGCGCGAGGGGGGCGCTCGGGCCGGATCATGTCGTTCATCCAGCAACGGGTGTCGACGGTCGGGGACGACGTGTCGTCCTGCATCATGCCCTGGAAGGAGTTCGCCTTGTCGGCCTACGTCCGGGAGATCGGCCTGCCCGAGTTGGCCCCGGCGGTCGATGGCGGTGACTCCCGGGTTCGACACGAATACGACCTGGCCAGCCAGATCACCCGCGGGACCCAGGCTCAGATGCTGAGCGCCGACTTGCTTGTCCTCTCCGGCCTCCGGCCGGCCCATCACCACGAGGCGCTGGTCCTGGACGAGACGCTGGAAGGGCGCTATCGGCGGCGGCTGGCCACGATCGTGCTGGTGCCGGACCAGCCGCAGGCGTTGGAGGCCGAGTTCCGCTCGGTGGACCCCAGTCGGGCCTACTGGGACCGGCTCTTTCACCGGATGTACGAGACCAACCTGATCGCGATCTGACCCTACGCCGACATCGGGGAGAATCACCGGGATGCAGAACACGTTCGGGACAGGATGGGGACGGGTCGTCGCGGTCGTCGTGGTGAGCGTCGCGTTGGTGGCGACCACCGCCGCCGGCGGGACATTGGCGCGGCAGGGGGCGACACCGACGGCACCCGCGGACATCCCGGCGGCGTCCGAATGCGTCGTCGAGCCGGTCGAGACCGGCGACCTCATCACCTTGCTGACGGGGAACCCCAGCGAGGACGACCTGTTGACCCGGGAGCCAATCGCCGAGGCAGACCTGCCCACGGGACCGGCCGCGAATGAGGACGAGGTCGCCGGAATCACGGCAGCGACCCGTCAGTTGGTCTCCTGCGCCAACGCCCGCGACCTGTTTCGGATCGTGGCGCTGCTGTCCCCGGACTTTCAGATCGCACTCGCCGGGGCGGCCCTCGGTCTCCAGGCGCAGGTCGACGGGGAGACGCCGGGTGCGGACGTGCAGGCCACGCTGGAGGAGCGGTTCCCCGTCCCGATCAACGTCGAAGACATCGACGCGGCGCAGCAGGTGGCGATGATCCCGATCCGGAATGCCAGGCTGCTGAACGACGGGCGAGTGGCCGCGATCCTCGAACCGGTCGTCGAGGGAGTGGCTCAACCGGTCGCGTTCTTCGTCACCTTCACCGTGTCAAGGGATACCTGGTTAATCGACGATGTCGAGGTGATCTCGGGTACCGACCCCGGCACTCCGGAGGCGACACCCGCGCCCTGACCTCCGGTGATCTCATACGTGAGGGGCGGCGAATCTGACATCGGGCAGTATTCCCTTGCCCGTGGACTCGCCCGCCCTCGTTCCGGACCCGCTGGTGCCCGCAACTGGACCTATCTACCTCAGGACGACCGGCTGAGGACGAAGTCGGCCAATTCGCCGAGCATCTCGGCCACGTCTCCCCGGTCCAACAGGGCGATCTCCGACTTGGCGTGGTCGATCTGGCGCTCGGCCTCGGTGGTGGCCTCGTCCAGCGCACCCGACGCCCGGATGCGGGACACCAGCCGGTCGATGGAGGCGCGGTCGGACTCCTGGCCGCCGATCACGTCGAGCAGGGTCTGCCGGTCGGACGTCCCGGAAGGGAGCGATTCGGCGAAGATCATGGTCGGTAGCGTGACGACCCCCTCGCGGAGGTCGTTGCCGGCAGGTTTGCCAAGCATGTCTTCACTGGCCCGAAAATCGAGAACGTCATCGATGATCTGGTATGCCAGGCCCATGTGCATCCCGAAATCGCGCAGCCGGGATAGGCCGTCGTCATCCGCCTCACCGAGGTAGGCGCCCATCTCGGCGGCGCCAGCGAAGAGCGACGCGGTTTTGCCATAGATGCGTTGGGTGTAGTCCTCCCGGGTCTGTTCGAGACGGTGGGCGTCGAACATCTCTCGGAGCTGACCGTCGCAGATGTCGCCGAGCGTCGAGGCGAAGATCGAGACGATGCGGGGGATTCCCGTCTCGGCGGCCAGGATGGCCGACTGGGCGAAGAGGTAATCCCCTACCAAGATCACGGCACCCGAGCTCAGGGACGAATTCAGGGTCGGCTGACCCCGCCGGAGCGCCGCGTGGTCGATACTGTCATCGTGGATCAGCGAGGCGATGTGGAGCAATTCCACCCCGGCGGCGGCCGGGATGACCCGGTCCGAGGAGGGACAAAAGGCCCGGTTGGCGAGGATCAGGAGGAGCGGCCGCAGACGCTTGCCCCGGGCGGCGACGATGTCGCTCAGGAGGGACGCGACGAGCGGGTACGGGACCGAACCGGCCCGCATGACCCGGTCGTCCACGCGGCCGAGATCGCCGGCGACCCGTGTGAAGACGTCCTGGATGTCACGCACGGATGACGTCACGCGGTCTGATCCCAACGGCTAGCGACCGCTCCGGAGACCGATTGTGAAAATCGGTACGGACCCCCGGATTATCCGCGTCGTCACGCGGCCCTGTCAATCACGGTCCGGTGCCCCCGGCACCGTATGCTACACTCGAATCACGTTCGTCCGGACGCCCTCCGACCCGCGGTTACCCGCGAACTCAATCTCTCCCGCGCCGCGCCCGACTCCCGCGCTGGACGATGTCGCCCCGTCGATACCTTCGCGGCACGACCATGGATAGCCATTGATGTCAGCCGACTCCCAGGTGGCCACCGAGACCATCGTGACTCGCCGGGCTCTGGCCGACCGGCGAAATGCCCGCCGAGCGGGTGCACGGGCCCGGGTCGCGCCGGAATCGCGGACCCGACCATGGAACGCGGTGAGCTGGTGGTATAGCCTCCTGATCTTGGCGCCAATCCTGGTTCTGGCGGCGGCGGCGGCCCTACGGGGCGCCGAGGGCGAGAGCCGGGCCATCGTCTTCGTCGTCGACGAATACACCGGCAACGCGCTTCCCAATGCCAGCGTCTCCCTCGGGGCGGTGACGGGGACGACGGACGACACCGGCCAGGTCCGGCTCGCACGCTCCGGTGAGGCGATGGCACTGTCGGCCTCGATGGCGGGCTACACCGTCGCCAACGCTCAGGTGCCAGGGTCCGACGACGGGGCGATCCGGGTCGCCCTACGACCGGCCTACGTCGATGGCATGCTCGTCGATGAGGGGAGCGGCCAGGCGATCGCCGGGGCCACCGTCACCCTGAAGGGCACGGGCCAGACCACGTCGAGCGCGGCGGACGGTTCATTCCGGGTCGAGGGTGTCCCGCGGGGGGCGATCCTCTCGATCGACGCCGGGGACCACGGCATCGTCGAGCAGCAGGTCGGCGAACAGACGGCGATGACCGTGACGATGCGGAAGACCGTGGTGGTCGGACAGGTCCTGGCGACCGGCGGCGAACCGCTCGAGGGCGCCGTCGTCCACGCCGGCCCGGTGACGGCCGTGACCGACGCCGAGGGCCGGTATCGCCTGACCGGGGCAGGAGACGCCTCCGAGGTCCTGGTCTCCGCCTCCGGGTATGGCGACGTGACCGCGCCGATCGCGGCCGACCGGATCGTCAACGCCACCTTGGAGCAGACCACGATCCGGGCGCTCTACGCCAACCAGTTCACCCTTGCCGACCCGGCCGAGGTCGATCGCCTGATCGAGCTGATCGACACCACGGCGGCGAATGCCCTCGTCGTCGATGTCAAGCAGGACACCATCTTCTACGACACCCAGGTGCCGTTCTTCCGGGACATCGAGGGGATGGTCTCCCCGCTGTACGATCCCGCCGAACTGTTAGCCACGTTGCGGGCCCACGACATCTACACCATCGCCCGGATGGTGGTCTTCAAGGACCCGATCGTCGCCGAGGCCCGACCCGACCTCGCGGTCGGCGACGACGTGACCGGTGGATCCTGGCGCGACTACAACGACGCCGCCTGGGTGAATGCTTTTTATGAAGAGTTATGGGACGCCAACATCGAGTTGGCCCTCGAACTCGGCGGGCTCGGCTTCGACGAGGTCCAGTACGACTACGTCCGCTTCCCCTCCGACGGGGATCTGACGACGGCCAACTTCGGGCCCGACTACAGCCAAGCCGCGCGAGAGGGAGCCATCACCGGGTTTTTCGAGCGGAGTTCGGAACGGATCCGCCCGACCGGGGTGAAGCTGGCCGCCGACCTCTTCGCGATGATCGCGTTGCAGGACAACGATCAGGGTATCGGCCAGCGACTCGTCCAGATCGCGCCCCTGGTCGATTACATTTGCCTGATGATCTACCCCTCCCACTACGTGGAAGGGAATATCAACGCGGCCGACGGTCACCCGAACAACTTTCCCTACGAGACGGTGCTGGAGACGCTGGAGCGCGGTGAGGAGTTAATCCCTGGCACGGCGCAAAAGCAGAGGCCGTGGCTTCAGGATTTCTCCCAAGAGGACGAGACCCGGCGGGCGTATACCACCGAGGACGTGGCGGCCCAGATCCGGGCGACCGAGGAGTTCGGCGCAAGTGGCTGGCTCCTCTGGAACGCCGCCAACGAATACTCGGTCGATGCGTTCCCCGATCCCGCGAGCTAGGCGACCCATCCGATGGCCAAGACTCCCATCACCGCACCGACCCGTCGTGGCCCCGGGCGCACGCGTCCCGGTGGGGGGGTCGTCGACCCCGCGGCGTTGACCGCTCCGGTTCCGGCGCCGCCGGCATTTCGTGTCGTCCCCGTGCTCCGGGCCCTGCGGCCGGCGCAGTGGATCAAGAACGGGGTAGTTCTGGCGGCGCTGGTCTTCGACCGGCGCCTCTTCGAGATCGATCGACTGCTCCTCGCCGCCGCCGCCGTGGTCGCCTTCTGTTGCGTCGCCAGCTCGATCTACCTGATCAACGATGTCCGGGATGTCGAGAGCGACCGGATGCACCCCCGAAAGCGGTTCCGGCCGATCGCCGCCGGCGAGGTGGCGCCCCGGTTCGCGCTGGGTCTCTCCGGTGTCTTGATGGTGGCCAGTCTGGGGTTGAGCTTCGCCATCGCGTGGCAGTTCGGTCTGGTGATCGCCGCCTATGGCGCGTTGATGGTTGCCTATTCCGGCGGCCTGAAGCGGATGGTGATCCTGGACGTCTTCGCCATCGCGGCCGGCTTCGTCCTGCGGGCGGCGGGTGGAGCGGTCGCGATCGACGTGCCGATCTCTCCCTGGCTCTATGTCTGCACGATGCTCGCGGCCCTGTTGATCGGGTTCGGCAAGCGGCGCCACGAACTGGGGTTGTTGGGCGAGAACGCGTCCGCCCACCGGGCCAATCTCGATGCCTACTCCATCCCCCTCCTGGACCAGTTCATCGCCATCGTCGCCGCGTCGACCGTGATGGCCTACGCCCTCTACACGTTCGACGCCGCGGCCGTCCCCGATAACCAAATGATGATGCTGACCCTGCCGTTCGTGATCTACGGTGTCTTCCGGTATCTCTACCTGATCTACCGCCTCCAACTCGGCGGCAGTCCCGAATCGCTCATGTTCGTCGATCGACCCCTGCTCGGCAGCGTGATCGGCTGGGCACTCTGCAGTGCCATCATCCTGTACCTCTGGTCCTGAGAGGGGCGCTCTCCCCGGCCCCGGTCCACGCCCCGCTCGTGTCGAATGCCTGTCGATGCGGAGACCGCCCCCGGATTCCGGGGGCGGTCTCGCCGAGTCCGGAGACAGAACCCTCCCAGTCCAGGTTGCTTTCTTGAGGATAGTTTATACGGCACGTAGCAGACTTCCGGATCGAGGGTGTATAATACACTCACGTTGGCCGGACAGACGCGTGGCGACACGCGATTGAGTCCGCCCACGACGGGGCCAGTGGCCCGCCATGGCGGCCGTTGACCCGAGACGGCGCTCTCGACCGGCCGGTGTGGAGGAGGCGACATGTATGTGGTGAAGCGGGTGCGCGGTCGCGATCCATTGCGGGTCCAACGAGAAATGGAAGAGGTCTTCCGGGCCCTGATCCCGGGCCGACCGGCCTTCGCGGCCGGGGTGTCGAGCGTTTGGCGGCCGCCGCTGGAGGTCTTCGAGACCGATCAGTCCCTGGTCGTCCGGGCGGAGATCGCGGGAATGGACCAGGAGCGGCTTGAAGTCGGGGTCGAGGGGGATAGGCTCTCCATCTATGGCGAGCGACCGGACCGGCCCCATGCCGAGCGCCGGTCGTACCACGAGGCGCACGTCGTTTACGGGGCGTTCGGGGCCGATGTCTTCCTGCCCTTCCCGATTGACCTCGACCGGGCCGATGCCGAGTACCGTGACGGATTCCTGGAGATCATCTTGCCCCGCCAAGCCGCCCGCGCCATCGTGGCCCGGCGCGCTGGCGAGGTGGTGGTCACCGCGGGCATTCGAGACCAGGACGGAGGGGCTTAGCCCATGGACGATGAAACGCGACGTGACGCCCCCGATCCCGATGAGGACGACCGTTCGGCAACGAACGACCAGACGACCGATGACGCCAACGCCAAAGCAGAAAGGACCACGGATACGGATGCGCCACGGGATATCCAGACCACCGACCCGACGGGCGAGATGACCCCGGACGGGGTCGAGACCGCATCGCCGGTAGCGGGTGACGCGCCGGTCGAGGAGGATCTGCCAGTCCTGCCGCTGCGGGGCACGGTAGTGTTCCCCCAGACGGTGGTCCCGCTGGCCGCGGCCCAGGCCCGCTCGCTGCGGTTGATCGACCATGTGATGTCCGGTGACCGCCGGGTCGCGCTGGTCCTCCAGAAGGACGACGAGCAAGAAGGCGCGGGCCCGGACGACGTGCTGCGGATCGGGACCATCGCCACGATCCACCAGATGATGCGGGTTCCTGACGGGTCGGTCCGGTTGGCCATCCAGGGCGTCGAGCGGATGCGGATCGAGCGCTTCACCCAGGAGGAGCCGTTTCTCCGCGCCATCGTCGTGCCCTTCTCGGAGAACACGGAGACATCGGTCGAAATCGAAGCGCTGACCCGGAACACCGTCGAACTGTTCCAAAGGTTGGTGTCGCTGGTCTCGCACCTCCCGGACGAATTGGTGACTGCCGCCTTGAATGTGGAGGACCCGCGGCACCTGGTCTACCTGGTCGCCACCAACCTGCGGATGGAGTCGGCCGAGCGCCAGTCGTTGCTGGAGTTGGACTCGATCCACGAGAAGTTGACCCAGCTCAACGCCTTCATCGCCAAGGAACTCGACGTCCTCGAACTGGGCAAGAAGATCCAGTCGGACGTGCAAGAGGAATTGGGCAAGTCGCAGCGGGAGTACTACCTGCGCGAGCAGTTGAAGGCCATCCAACGCGAGTTAGGCGAAGGCGACGAGACCGAGGCGGAGCTGTCCCAGCTCCGGACCAAGATCGACGAGGCCAACATGCCGGAGGAGGCTGCCCGGGAAGCCCGGCGCGAGCTGGACCGGCTCAGTAAGCTGCCGACGGCCGCCGCCGAGTACGGGGTGATCAAGACCTACCTCGACTGGTTGACGGCGTTGCCGTGGCAGACGAGCAGCGAAGGCGAGATCGACGTCGCCAAGGCGCGCCAGATTCTGGAGGCGGACCATTACGGTCTGGACCGGATCAAGGACCGGGTGCTGGAGTACCTGGCGGTCCGGAAGCTCAAGCAGGACATGCACCGGGAAGCCGGGGAAGGGGACGAGCCGATCCCGAGCCGCGAGCCGATCCTGTGCTTCGTGGGTCCCCCGGGCGTCGGCAAGACCAGCCTGGCCCAATCGATCGCCCGCTCGCTCGGCCGGGAGATGACCCGGATGTCGCTCGGCGGCGTCCGCGACGAGGCCGAGATCCGCGGTCACCGGCGGACGTACGTCGGCGCGATGCCGGGCCGGATCGTCCAGGCTATCCGCCGGGCCGGCACCAATGACCCCGTGTTCGTGCTGGACGAGGTCGACAAGATCGGCAACGACTGGCGGGGCGATCCGTCCTCGGCGCTGCTGGAGGTCCTCGACCCGGAGCAGAATGGCACGTTCCGGGACCACTATCTCGACGTCGAATTCGACCTGTCGAAGGTGATGTTCATCGCCACGGCGAACCTGCTCGACCCGATCCCGGCTCCCCTGCGGGACCGGATGGAGATCATCGACCTCAACGGGTACACCGACGAAGACAAGCTGCAGATCGCCCGGCGCTACCTGATCCCGAAGCAGTTGAAGGCGCACGGCTTGCCACTGGACCGGTTCGAGTTCGACGAGCCGGGTCTCTTCATCGTGATCCGGGGGCATACCCGGGAGGCCGGGGTCCGCAACCTGGAGCGGGAGATCGGCACCCTCTGCCGCAAGATCGCGACGCGGGTTGCCGAGGGCCGCGATGTCAGCCCGACGATCGGGCCAGAGCAGGTGCGAGAGTACCTGGGCCGGGCGCGATTCCAGTATGAAGAGTTGGCGGCGCGGACGGCCCAGCCGGGCGTCTCGATCGGGGTCGGCGTCTCCAGCGTCGGTGGCGACATCATGTTCCTGGAGGCGAGCCGGATGGCCGGCAAGGGCACGATGACCGTCACTGGCCAGTTAGGTGACGTGATGCGGGAGTCTGCCCAGGCGGCGCTATCCTACGTCCGGTCGCGGGCGGGGGATCTCAACATCGACCCAGCCTTCTTCGAGAAGTCGGATATCCACCTGCACGTCCCGGCGGGCGCGATCCCCAAGGACGGCCCGTCGGCGGGTGTGGCGATGACGACCGCCCTGGTGTCGCTCCTCTCCGGGATCCCGGTCCGTGAGGACGTGGCGATGACGGGCGAGATCACCTTGCGGGGGCAGGTCCTGCCGGTCGGGGGCATCAAGGAGAAGGCCCTCGCGGCCCGGCGGGCCGGGGTGACCACGTTCGTCCTGCCCCGGCGGAACGAGGTGGACCTGGACGATCTACCCGAGCCGCTGAAGGCCGAGATGCGGTTCGTCCTGGCGACCACGATCGACGAGGTCCTAGCCGAGGCCCTTCCCCAATTGCGGGCGGGGCTGGCCAAGCCGGAGCCGGTGGTGGTGCCGCCCCACACGCCGGGGAAGGGGCGCATCCCTGCCCAGGTGAGCGCGTAGGTCTGGATCGGGTCGGGGCGGGTCGCCGGCGAGATCGGCCCCGGCACGCATGACATCCGATGCGGACGAAAGGGGCGGTCTCGAGTGATCGAGCCGCCCCCAGACGTCCGCACGGATAAGGTGTGGTAGGAATCCAGGTAGTCGGTCAGGTCAGACTGGGGATCCGGTTCGTGGCTTCGACGAAGGCGCGGAACAGACCTAAGTGGACGGGGTGGCGCCGGAAGAGCATCTCCGGGTGCCATTGCACACCGACCACGAACGATCGACTGTCGTCGGTCACGGCCTCAATCGTGTCGTCGGTGGCCCGGGCGATGACGCGCAGACCATCTCCGACCCTATCGAGCGCCTGGTGATGAAACGAATTGACGCCGACCACGTCCCGACCATAGACCTGGTTGAGCGGCGATACCCCGATCAACGCCACGTCGTGTCCGATGTCGTCCTTCCCCAAACCTGTCTCGTCTTGGCCATGCGCGAGCGACGCGAGACCACTGGTCGGCACGTCTTGGTGGAGGGTGCCACCGTAGGCCACGTTGAGCAGCTGGATCCCCCGGCAAATGGCGAGGATCGGCATGTCGCGCTCGTGGGCCGCGGCGACCAGATCGAGTTCGAACTGGTCTCGCAAGGGATGCACACCATAGGTGGCAGGGTGGACCACCTTCTCGCCGTAGCGCTCGGGAGCGACATCGCTCCCACCACTCAGCATAAGGCCGTCCAGCCTGGCCACGATTTCGGCGGCATGGTCGGCCTGCGGTGGTAGGACGATCGGGATCCCGCCAGCCGCGATGACGGCATCGACGTAGGTCGTCGCCATGGCGTAGCGTTCGAATGTGCCGTGGGGGGCCCGTTCGATCGCGGGCGACGGCGTGATCCCAATCATGGGGCGGTCTGGCATCCGGCACCTCCTGGACTCGGTGGTGAAGGCTTGTCCCCCGAATCCCGCACGTCGGGGGGTGATGTCCGTACTGCTGGCTGGACGCATCCTACACCGGGTCCGGCAATGATGAACGAACCGTGACGTGGGGCCCCGAAATCCCTTGACACCCCGACACCCGGACCGTATCCTACGTGAGCCCTCGGGAACGGGGGCCACGAGACGGCACCGAGACGAAGGATCCGACCGGGATCGGGTGCCGGGCGCCATCCGACGTTGACAAGCTGGAGGTGACCCGGGGCGTTTCGGGGGTGAGGGTG
>JBBJOE010000335.1:0-3556 GCA_037721765.1 Thermomicrobiales bacterium | reverse complement strand
GGGGCAGGTAGCCCAGGATGAGCATGATGTCCAACACGATCCGGCACCGGGCCGTCCCGGGCGGCCAGGAATGGAACTTGCCGGTAGCGACGGTCCGGGCATCGGCCGGGAAGCGGACCCGCGTCACCCCGGCCAGGTTGCATTGCGAGACGGCCGCCGCCATGTAGTTGGCCCCCGGCGCCAGGTTGTACGGGGCGGCGCCGGTGCCGCTATTGACCAGCAAGGAGACGATGTCCTCCCCGCCGACCGTGCCGACGACGGCCTTGGGGTGACGGGTCACGGACGGCAGCCCGGCGCGGTAGAGACCGAGCTGGGAGGTCACCTCGACGCCGGAGACGATCTCGGTGATCGTCACGGTCGGGGCCAGGTAGTCGGAGTAGGGCCGGACCACGGACGGGTCGATCAGGTCCACGGAGAGGGTCGAGAGGATGGTCCGGTCAATGTCCATGCTGACGCTGGCGCCGGTGACCTTGGCGGTGATGTCCTCGACCCGTACGTTATCGACGGTGGCCCGCCACATCGACCGGGCCAGGCGTTTGGGACCACCCCGGAACCGGACGGTCTCGGCCTCGGCTGGGTAGCGGGCCAGCCAGCCGCTGGTGAGGGAGAGGCCGGTCGCGCTGCCCGCGATGGGGCGGCCCTGCGTCACGGTGCCGCTGGTCGCCGACGTACCGGCGGCGCTGCCACCAATGAAGACACCCGTGGGCACGGGCTTGATCGGGACGGCGATGATCGCCCAGGCCTCACTCACCCCCCGTGACCACGACATCGTGACGCTCGTCGCCCCCGGTTCGGTTGAGCCCGCGCCCGGGGAATAGGTCGTTCCGATCAGCGGGTTCAGATTCCAGCGCGCGGTCTGACCGGCTCCCACGGTAAAAGGCGTGTTACTGGAGGCCTGTCCGCCGACCGCATCATGGACAATCTCGCCGGTGGCGCTCGCCACCACGACGCTCGGGACCGTGCTGGTTCCCGTAGCCGAGGCGAGTGTCCCCAACGGACTCGTTTGATCCACACCGGTCCAGGACGTGGCACCGCCCACGATCCGCGTGCGGGTCGCATTGGTGAACACGACTTGGGCCGTACCGACGGGTGGGTTGACCAGGAAGAAGAGCGCTGCGGCCAGGGCCGCACCGTTCTGGCCGACCCCCGCCTGCGTCATTTCCACGCCGCCATAGGTGCAGGCGGCCGAGGCGTAGTTGCTCGTCGTGATCCCGACGATGAGCAGGCGATCAGACCCAGACCCCACCGTATGCGCCCAGGTGAGGGATGTCGCGGTGCTGGGACTATTGGCGCTGCTGGCCGCGTCAAAGGCAATCGCCATGACTAGACCGCCATCGCCGGGCCGGAGAAGGTCGTCCCGAAGCGGCCCGCCAGGGCGCCGAACTCGTCCACGTCGAAGCGGACGTTACCGGGGATGTTCACCGTCTCCGACGTGCCCGTCTGCCAGGTCCGGGAGACGGACGCGCCGGTCCCGGGGTCGGTGATCGCAAACGTCACCGGTGCGCCCGAGGCGTTCGTCGCCACGATGGCGGTGACGACGTTGGTCTGGTCGTCATAGCGGAGGTCGATGGTCGCCGTGTTGCCCGCGCAGGCCGCGTAGGGCATCGTCTGGGTCGCCACGGTTATCCCTCCTTGATAACGATGGCCCCGGCCTGGAACGAGGGGCCGATCGACCCGGCCGTCGCGTTGATGCTTGACGTGAGCGCGCCATGGTGGCGCACGGTGCCGGCCGTGAGGGCGCTCATCGTCGCCCAGTGGGTAATGGTCCCCTGGTTCGCCGTCGGGCTGGCAAAGGTGATGGCGTTGGCGTTGGCGATCTGTGCATTCCCCGCCCCGTCATCGGCCGTGAACGTCCAGTTGGCATCGGTGCAGGCCACCAGCTGCCGGGCGTAGCCCCCCCCGGTCACTTCTGCCCCCGTCCCGGCATCGGTCGGGTCGGCGGTGAATAGGGCGACCCATACCGAGGCGGGCTTGGCCCAGGTCGCGGTGCGGTACTGGTGACTCAACACATCGGCTTCGAGGACATTGCTTTTGCTCACAGGACACCTCGCTCTTGGACGCTCACTTCGGTCAGCGTCAGGCTCACGTCGGACGCGCCGATCCGGCGGTCACTCTCGGTCGCGTCCACCACGGCGAACCAGCGGGGCCGCCTCCCGTCCCGGACACTCACCGGGGAATCGCTCGCATCCAGCGCCCGGACCATCGCCATCGTCGCCTCGGCCGTCATCAGGTCCGGCCGGGCCAGGTCATTGATGACGTTGAACGTGGCGCTATACACCTTGCGGCGGCTGCCGGTGGGCAGGATCAGGGCCGGGCCGCCCGCCCAGGTGTCCAGTTCGAGCCGCCCCTTCTCCGGCACCACCTCGACGCTCTCGGCAAACCGCAGGGCCACCCGGATCGTCGGATCGACCACGTTGACCAGGACCGTGGCGTTCAGGTCGAGCGCCTCGATATACATCTCGGTCACGGCCCCCAGCAGTTCAAAGCCGTTGGCGTCCCGGGTCACCTGGGAGATGGCATAGATCAGGTCGCCCCCGGTGGGCGGGTGTTCGTCGGCGAGGGAGGCCTGCGACGGGTTGACCAGTTCGGCCAGCAGGACCGCCGCCGTGGTCGGCTCCGTCTCGAAGCGGCGGGTGACCCGGTAGGCCACGAACACGTCGGGCGGCTCGGTGGACGCCTGCCAGGACACCAGGACCCGGCTGGGGTCCGGCTCCCCGGCGGCGGCAACCAGGGCCGCGCTGGCCCCGGCGACGGCGGGCGGGACCGTGAACGTGGCGGTCGTGGTGAGGGTCGGGCTCGACCCGACGATGCCAAGGTTGTCGGTCACCTCGACGGCGACCGTGTAGGTCTGGCCGTTGAAGATGAGCCCGACCGGGATGGTGTACGAGAGGCTGCCCGTCGTCGCGGTATTGGTATGGAGGGGCGTCCCGGTGGCTGACGACCCCGCCCATATCTTGATGGTCCGGCTGATTTGGGTCCCGACCACCGTCCACGTGATCGGGCCGGTCGCGGTGGTCAGGGACGCGCCGGGCGCGGTGATCGTGACGACCGGCCCGGAGGCGTAGACGTATGCGGCCTGGGCGGACCAGGCTCCGGTGGTGGTGCCGTCGTTGAGTTGGGCATCCCACAGCCGGGAGACCGAGGCCCCGGCGGCGAGGGCGGGCTCGTCGGTCGCCGTGACCTGGTACTGCCACGTCCCCGCCGCCGCATCGACGAGGGTCGCGGCCCGGGTGAACCGGACCGTCCCGGCGCTGTCCTTGAGCCGGACGCTGGCCGTCAGGTCGGCCTCGGGGAAGCCCGCCGTCACGTCCGGGTCCTGGGCCGTGAAAGTCAGCAGGGGCCGGGTGCTGCTGGGCTGGGTGGTGTTCGGCGACAAGGCCGCCGGAGTGTTCGGCGGGGCGTTGGTCCGGAGTGTCCTGTATGGCGAGTAGGGCGACCAGGCGCCGCCGGTGTCCTGGCCCATCACCGCGACTTGGTAGGTCTGCCCGGTGCTGAGCGTCGGCATCCCGGCCAGGGCCTGGGTGAATGTCAGGGTGCCGCCGTTGGCGACGTTGCC
>JBBJOE010000334.1:0-3557 GCA_037721765.1 Thermomicrobiales bacterium | reverse complement strand
CATAGGATCCGGTGAACGACGCCTCGACCCGGATGTCGGGATGCTCGGCGTTGAAGGCATCGACCATGCCCTGCATCACCTGCGCCAGGGGCCCCGCGACACCGACCGGATAGAAGAAGCTGAGGTTCACCGTCTCCTGTGCCCGGCGAACGGCCGGACTCGAGTAACGACTGGAGTTCGCGCCTGCTAGCCGGGGAAATCCGGCCGCGGCGACCGCTCCCGCGGCACCGAGTTGGGTGAACTGGCGACGCGATACCGGGCGATTAACGGGCTTGCGGACCATAGCACGCACCTTTTCAGCTTCGAGCCCAGGTCACGCCGGACCCAGGACGTTCGCACGTCAACCGTTAGCAATGTGAAGGCGAGTCTATTGCGACGCCCGTTAGACTGTCAACACGTTGTGCTAGCTCCGGGAACTGGCTAGCCCGCCTCAGTCCCCGGCCACCAAACCCGAAGCCGGGATCGGGCAGCTGACCCCCGTCCCCTTCAGGCCACAGTAGCCGTTCGGGATCTTGTGCAGGTACTGCTGGTGGTAGTCCTCGGCATAGTAGAACGGTCCGGCCGGGGCGATCTCGGTCGTGACGGTGCCCTTGCCCCGGTGCCGGAGGGCGGCGTCGTAGGCCGCGGCCGTCTCAGTGGCGATCCGGGCCTGCTCGTCGGTCGTGGTGTAGATCGCCGAGCGGTACTGGGAGCCGATGTCGTTGCCCTGGCGCATGCCCTGGGTCGGATCGTGCTCCTCGAAGAAGACCTTCAACAGGTCGGCGTACCCGACTTTGGCGGGGTCGAAGACGACCAGCACGGCCTCGGCCTGCCCGGTTCTGCCTCCGCACACTTCCTCGTACGTCGGGTTCGGCGTGGTCCCGCCCGCGTAGCCGACCGCCGTGGAATAGACGCCGTCGATGGTCCAAAACAGCCGCTCCGCGCCCCAGAAGCAACCCAGGGCGAACACCGCCGTCTCTAGACCGTCCGGGAAGGGCGGCTGGATGGGCGTGCCCAACACCTCGTGCTTGCTCGGGATCACGAACGCCGGGGTGTCCCGACCGAGCAGCGCGTCCTCGGGGGCGATCATCTCGGCCTTCTTACGGCCAAACAGGGCGTCCAACATCGTCTCATTCGCTCCTCTGCCCGCCGTTCGACGGGCCATAGGTTCGTCTCGACCGGGTCCGATCATACGTCGTTACGTCAAGTCGCGTCGTGCTCGGACAACCGTGATTGGCCGTGTGACATCGGTCATCACGGGGATCACACGAGCTCCCGGACGGAATCGCATCAACGGCGCCACCGCGTATCATGGGGGAACGATGGCCGGGACCATCCGGCGGACGACCACTCCAGGAGAAGACGATGCCCAGCTTCACCGTCGATGTCCCCCACCAGCTCGGCGCCGACACCGCCACCGACCGGATCAAGAGCCTGGTACCGTCCATGCGCGAACGGTACGGCGCCCAGATCAAAGACTTGCGCGAGGAATGGCAGGGCCACAATGGCTCCTTCGCCTTCAACGCGATGGGGTTCGACGTCAAGGGCAGCATCGCCGTGGTCGCCGACACGGTGACCTTCAAGGGCGACCTCCCGTTCGCCGCCAGCCCCTTCAAGGGCCAGATCGAGCGGATGGTCCGCGACCGGGCGACGGAACTCTTAAAGACCTCGTAGAGTCCCGTCCCGCCCAAATCCGTCACAGGTCGTCCGGCACCTCGCTGTAGGCGGCCTGGTGACCTCGCGCGGCCTGGATCGCCGCCATCTCCGGCTTGGCCAGCTCGAACGCGGCCCAGAAGACGCCCTCCGACAGTGTCGGGTAGGAATGGATCGCGTCGGCGATGGCCGAGACGGGCAGTCCGGCCCGCATCGCCAGCACGATCTCGGGCAGCATCTCACCCGCGTTGGCGGACAGGATGTGACCACCGAGAAGCTTGCCGGTCGAGCGGTCGCTGACCAGCTTGACGACCCCGTCGGTCTCCCCGGCGGTGATCGCCCGGGCCAAGTCCCGCACCCGCACCGTGGCGCACTTGACATCGTAGCCCTCGTCCCGAGCCTGAGCCTCGGTCAAGCCGACGCGGGCCAACTCCGGATCGGTGAAGATGGTCCAGGGCACAGCGCGGTAATCGGCCTGCTGGGTGGGACCCGATCCCATCAGGTTGGCCTCGGCGATCCGGGCCTGGTAGTCGGCGACGTGGGTGAAGGGGAAGAGCCCCGTCGCGTCGCCGACGGCCGCGATGTGGGGCACGTTGGTCAGCATCTGGTCGTCGACGACGATGCCTCGCTCGTTGGAGACGACTCCGGCCGCTTCCAGATTCAGGCTATCCAGAGTCGGCTTGCGGCCCGCCGCGACCAGGATCGTCTCCGTGGCGCAGTGCTCGACCCGCTCGCCATCGCTCGGACCACTCAGGCAGAGCAGACCGTCGCGACGTACCACCTTATCGACCCGGTAGCCTGTCTGGATCGATACGCCCTCCCGGCGCAGGACATCCTGCAGCGGCAGGACCACCGCCTCGTCCTCGCGAGGGAGCAGGCGGTCGGCCGAACCCAGGATCGTGACGTCTACCCCGAACCGGGCGAAGATCTGGGCGAACTCGCAGCCGATCACGCCGCCCCCGATGATGGTCATCGAGCGGGGCAACTCGGGCAAGGCGATGGCCTCGACGTTGGTGATGAACCCCGCCTCGCGCAGCCCCTCGATCGGGGGGATGACTTCGGCGGCACCGGTGGCGATGACGATCTTCTCGCCCCACAATGTCTCGCCGTTGACGTCGACCTCGTGCGGCGAGACGAACCGGCCCGTGCCCTTGTAGAGGGAGACCCCGCTCTCGCGGATGTTGCGGTCGCCGTCACCGCCCCGGATGGTGTCGATCACCCGCTCGACCCTGGCGATCACCGCCGGCCAATCGGGGGTGGCATCGGGTACCGTGATACCGAAGCGAGCGGCATGGCGAGACTGGTGCAGGATCTGGGCGGACCGGACCAGCGTCTTGGTCGGGTCACAGCCGACATTCAGGCAGGTACCGCCCACTTTCCACCGCTCGATCAGGGCGACCCGCGCCCCGCGGTTGTTGGCCTCACCGGCCACGGTGCTCCCGGCGCCGCCCGCGCCGATCACGATCAGGTCGTACCGGTGGTTGCCTTGGTCCTCGGCCACTCGTCGAGCCCTTTCCGAATCATCACGCCACTCAACATGCGCCGATTGTACGAAGTTCCCCGTGCGCACGCGCTCGTGACGGGGTCACGAGGTGGTGACACCGGGTTGCGGGGTCGATGAAAGCTGCGATAATCACCGTCCCGCGAAGGAGGACGGTACTCCGGCGCGTGATCGGGACGGCCCGAACGACCCCCAGGAAGGGAGAGACGCGTGACCCACCGCATCCTCAACGTGGCCTTGGCCACCCTCGTGCTGCTCGCCGGCGTCGCCGCCGTGGGTGTCCCGCGCGTCGCGGGTATCGCCCGCCAGGACGTCACCTGCAACGTCCCCTACCCGACCGACACGCTCCAGATCATGGCTCCCGCCGCACCGGGCGGCGGGTGGGACACCACCGCGCGCGAGATGCAGACCGTCCTCCAGACCG
>JBBJOE010000333.1:0-3564 GCA_037721765.1 Thermomicrobiales bacterium | reverse complement strand
CCGTTGGTGTACATCTCGAAGTCGGTGTAGAAGTGGTTGATGTTCTGGGTGTTGCCCGGCGAGCCATCGAAGTAGACACCGGCGTCGACCTGCTGCAGGTTGACCTGGAAGCCGATCTCCTGCAGGCCCTGCTTGACCACCGCCTGGGTCTTCTGGCGAACCAGGTTGATGCTGGTGGCGTAGGTGGCCCGGAGCTGGACGCCGTTCTTCTCGCGGATGTCGCCGTTGCGGACCCAGCCGGCCTCGTCGAGGATCTCGTTGGCCCGATCGGTGTTGAACTCGAACGAGGTGTTCGGAGACTCCACCGCTGGGATGCCGTTGACCAGGTTCGCCGTGGCCGGCTCGCCCTCGTCCCCGAAGTAGAACTGGTTGGCGATCAGGTCGCGGTCGACAGCGAGGTTGATCGCCTGGCGGACCGGCAATTCGGAGAGGTACGGGTGCGGGTTGCCCAGGTAGGAGCGCTGCCCGTTCGGCCCTTCGAGGTTGGGGTCGGAGAAGTTGAGGTTGATCCGCTCCAGGCTGGAGCCCTGGATGACGCGGAGGACACCCTGGCCGCCCTCCTCGTAATCACGGAGGATCTGGGGCTCGACCTGGAGATTCCAGGCATGGTCCCAGTCTCCCGTCTGGAGGACGGCCTGGGCCGCGCTGGCGGCCTCGCCACCACCCTTGAGGTTGACCGTGGCGAAGTAGGGCTTGCTCGGGTCGCGGTAATTCGGGTTGGCCTGGTAGATCACCTGGTCGCTCGCTGAGAACGACTCGACGATGTACGGTCCGGTGCCGATTGGAGCCTGCAGCATCACGTCGAGGCCGTTGGCCTCGACGTAGTGCCGGGGGTAGATCGGGCCGTTGATCCCCCCGGTGAACGGGACGTACCAGTTCAGGTTCGCCTCGGTGAAGGTGACTTGGACCGTCAGGTCATCGGTGGCCTCGGCGCTGGCGACCGGCAGCCAGACCTCGTAGTTGACCGAGATGCTGGCGGTGTCGACCGACCCGACGATCATGTCGCGGGTGAAGACCACGTCATCGGCCGTGAACGGCTCGCCGTCGGACCAGACGACGTCCGGCAGCAAGGTGAAGGTGACCGAGGTCAGGTCCTCGGCCAGCATGCCGTTCTCGACGGTCGGGACCTCGGTGATCAGGTTCGGGATCAGGGTCCCGTCCGGCAGATACCGCATCAGCGGCTCGGTGACCAGGTCGGCGGCCAGGAAGTCCTTGGTACCGGTGGCGAAGTGGGCGCTCATCTGGGTCGCGGCCTGCCACTGGAGCAGGCGCAGCTCGCCGTCCTGGCCGCGGGTCTTGCCCTCGGCGCCAGCGGCCGGGGCCTGGTTCGGGGCGTCCTGGGCCCGGGTGCCCATGTGGATCTTGGCGCCGGCCGGGGCGGCGGCCCGGGCATCGGCGGTCCGCAGCAGGAAGGCGACGACGGGGAAGCCGACGCCGAGCGCCATGGCCCGGTTGGTGAAATCACGCCGGGAGACTTTCCCGGCCGTGTACTCGTCGAAGAGCGATCCAAACTTCCGCGTGGAATCAGCCATGTGGTCGGTCCTCCATGCACCTGGGCGTTCGCGGGGCCACGATCGGCCCGCGAGCGGTCGTGTGTGGTGATCCACCGTCGCGGGTGGACCGGGGCCGGGGAGAGGGACCACGGTGATCCCTCTCCAGACGATTCGGCGTGCCGGCTGATACCGCCTAGGCCGGGTACCTAGAGGGTGACCGGCTCGGTGATGATCAAGGTCGTGCCGGTGCCATCGGCCGCGACGATGCCGTAGGCACCGACCGGGAGTTGGGTCAGGTACATGGTGGCCGCTTCACCGGGAGCCAAGCTGAGGCGCCCGACCAGCATCGCGTCATCGGCCATATCTTCGGAGACCGGGGTGGCTTCCGAGCCCGCCGCCAGCGCGTAGACCTCATAGATCTGCTGGCTGGTACTGGTGTTGTTGACGTAGGCGTTGACGAGCGGCAACGACGGGACTTCCCGGGCGCCGGTGTCGGCGTCGGCACCCTGGTCGAAGGCGAGCGGGGCATCGTCGCTGACGAGTAGGCTGACGAGGGTGCTGTCGCCGTCGAGGATGGCCGCTTCGTACAGCTCCTCGTCGACCAGATACTGGCCGTCGACCTCGACGAAGTAGTGGGTCGCGGCGACGACCTGATAGTCACCGAGCAGGTACTGGAGATTCAGGCCGAACCGGCCATCTTCATAGCTCTTGACATCGCCCAGGCCAAGGACCGTGATCGGCAGCAGTTCCGTCTCGGCCAGGACATCGCCGGCAGTGGCCGGGTCCTCGATGCCGAACAGGTCGAGCAGCAGGTTCGGGGTGACGAGTTGGCCGAGGGTCTCGATGTCACCGGCGTTGTAGCAGAACACGAAGTTCTGAGCCGCGGCGATCACCTCTTCTTCGACCGAGGCATCGACCGGGGTGCCGGTCAGCGGCATCGGCGTGCCCAGCATGGCTTCCTCGCCGGCGACATCGGCGGCCGCATCGGGGGCGACGCATTCACCGGTGGTTGGGCTAGCCTGCGGGCTGGCGACCGGCGTCAACTGGGCCGCGCCGGTCGCCCGCCCGCCGATGACGGTCAACAGCAGGAGCAGGGCGATCGACCCGATCGTGATCGCCGTCGCCTTACTCCCCCGCACGCTGGAGTGTGTCCGCGTCTGTTCCGACATCAAAGGAACCCCTCCTGGTTTTCGCACGACACGCCGGCAGCCACACACCGTGAACCCGTACCCGGACGTAGGAGTTTAGTCTTACCCGGTGCCGTTCACGCGGTCAAGGTGTACGGACATGGGATTCGCGGTACGTTCGGATCGACACTGGGCAAAGCGCCCAATGGGGATGCCGGATACCGGACGATCCTGGCGCCCGCGTCCAACCCTGACCGGCGCCGTGGCCGGTTAGCCCGGGTAACGCACCGGTGCCGGGCTACGGATCTGTCCGTGGCCACATATCACCAGCCTCACGGGCATAGCGGCGGGCCACCGACCCCGCCCGGGGCGCCGAGTGGCCATGGAGGGCGTCTCGATGGGGCAACCGGGTTCAGTCCTCGATGGTCAGGGTGGCGCGCATGCCCTGGGCCAGGTTGAGGGCCCCGGTCGGGTCCGGGCTGAGGTCGACCAGGGCATAGGTGCCGGGGTCGAGCCCGACCAAGACCATCGTGGCCTCGTCGCCCGCCCCGACCGGCACCTGACCGGCGAAGGACAACCCTTCCGGCAAGGCCGGGCCGGACTGGTAGAGGAGGGCGTCGACGGATGCCCCCTCGTCAACCCGCAGCACGACCACCTCGTGGGCGAACTCGCCGTCGTTGGTGATCACCAGGGCCAGGTCGGGACCCGGGACGCTCTCGGGGTCGGTCGCGATCGAATATTCGGCTAGCGTGACCTCGACGGTCTCGGCGCTAGCCGGGGCCTCGACGGCGAGCGGCTCGGCGGCCGTGACGACCCAGCGCCGGTTTGGTTCGGGCTGGTCCTCGTCGAGCCGGCGCTGGCCGGTGTCCGGCCCGACCAGTGAGAAGGACCACCGGGCCCGGAACAGCTGGTCGGCGACCACGGTCACGACTTCGGCGGTAGCC
>JBBJOE010000046.1:0-13225 GCA_037721765.1 Thermomicrobiales bacterium | reverse complement strand
GCGGGGTGGCCGTGGGCTGAAGGGTCGCGGTGGGCGGGACCGGCGTCGCGGTGGGCGGGACCGGCGTCGCGGTCGGGGGGATTGGGGTCGCGGTCGGCGGTGTGGTCGCGGTCGGAGGGATCGCGGTGGCGGTGGCCGTCGGGGCGACGGCGCGGGGTCCGGCCGGGAGGGCGCCTGATGTCGGCGCCGGTGCCGCCGTCGGCGCCTCGGTCGCGGTCGGCACCGCTTCCGTGGTGGGACTCGGGACCGGGCTCTCGGTCGGCTCGACCTCGCCCGTCGCGGTCGGGATCGCCGTCAGGGAAATCTCCACGCCGGTCACGGTCTCCGCCACGGTCGCGGGTCCGGTCGTCGGCGGGACGGCGGTCGGTGCCGCGTCATCGGCCAAGGTAGGCACCACCGGGGGGACGGCCGAGGGGGTTTGGACGGCAACGGAGGCTTCGGCAACCACCGTCGCCGTCGGGTCCCGGTCCGCCCCATCGTCGCTCGCGCCACATCCTGCCAGGAGGACCGCGATCGCGACGGCACTCGCGGCCTGATACGGAGCCCGGGCAACCGGCCATCGACGAGGCATGGTCTCTCCTTACATACTCAACGGCGCGGCATCGTCGCTCGTTCGAGAGAGGTCCCATCATCTCTTCGCATCCTATGGGGTCACGCCGATGACCGCAAGCGGGCCCATCGTCCCGGCCATGAGCGCCGCCGTGCTGGCCGGGGGACAAAGCCGCCGGATGGGTCGTGATAAGGCCACCCTGGTCCCGCCCGGTCAGTCCCTACCTCTCGTGGACCTCGTCGCCGAGGTCCTCCTGACGCTCTCTGACGATGTCCTGGTGATCGGCGGGCCACCGGACCGGCCCGTGCGGCCGGGGGTGCGCCGCGAACCCGATGCGCCCGGCTCGGCCGGCCCCCTGCGGGGCATCGCGGCGGCGCTTCGGGCCGCCCGCCACGAATGGTGCCTGGTGGTCGCTTGCGACCTGCCCTTCCTCTCGCCCGTCCTGCTCCGGTCGCTCTGCGCCGTGCGGGGCGACGCCGATGCGGTGGTGCCCCGCACGCCGGACGCGGATGATCCGGAGACGATGCGGGCCCAACCCCTCCACGCCCTCTATCACCGTCGTTGTCGCCCGATCGCTCTGGATCTCCTGGCCAGCACCGGCCGGGCCGGCGCGCTCCTCGACCGTGTCGCCACGCGTTATGTCGCGGACACCGACCTCCTACGCCTCGATCCGGAGCTCCGCTCGTTCACGAATCTCAACACCCCAGATGACCTCGCCCGAGCCTTCGGTTCTGGGAACGCTCAGGACGCGGGAACGCCGGCCCATGGGCTATACTCCGGACTTGATCCGCGATCCGGAGTACGCGACCGATGAGGGATGAGCGGGCGGTCACCACCGGGCTCGGGCGACGTGACACGGTCCGCCTTGCCTGGCGTCTGCGTCGCGACCCGCGCGTGCCAGGTTGGCAGAAGTGGCTCCCGGCCGTGGTCGCCGCGGCCTACGTGGCGATGCCCATCGACCTGATCCCGGACATCTTCCTGATCATCGGCCAGGTCGATGATCTGGGCGTCGTCGGCCTGATGCTCGCGGCGATGGCCCTGCTGCCTCGGGTGGCGCCCCGGCACGTGGTCGAGGAGCACCTGGCCGCCATGGGTCGGGGGCCGAGACCGGGGCGACATCAGGCCACGCCGCCGGGTCCCGCGACATCCTCGCACCCGGGTCGCCCGGTCCGGCCCGAGGTGATCGACCCGCCGTACCGGGTGCGCTGAGTCCGCCCGTCGCGACAGCGACCGTTCGCCGGACGACCCCGGCACCGTCCCGACCGAGTCAAGCTCCACGAGGAATGAGGCAGCGATGAGCGTCACGTCCAACCCGTCCCGGAAGCCAGGGCCGCGCGGTAACGAGCGACGGCGTGAGCAGGGGGTCAACCCCGCCACCCGCCGCGCGATGGAGGTCCGCCGGGCCGAGACCGTGGCCCGCTCAGCCCCGATCACGGCCGGTGAGCAGCGGAATGTGGCCGCGCCGCGGATTGGCCGGCGAGACTCGGTCGCCAAGGCCAGCCGTGGCCCGGCCGCCTTGCCCCGGGGCATCGAGATGCTCTACATCCGCCACGACCTGCGCCGGATGATCTTCACCGCGTTCGGGTTGCTGGTGGTGATGCTGGTGGTCCTGATCATCCTCGCGGCACTCTGACGTCACACCGCCGGGTCCGCCGGACGGCGGGGCAAGGGCCGATCCAGGACGCCATATTGGCCCAACCGCGACGAGACGACCGGCGAGTTTGCCTCGCCGGTCGTCTCTCGTTCGTTTGGCGATGGCAGTTGGGCCATGTTTCGAAACACGCGACGGAGCTCTCCAGAGCGACCCACCCCGTTCCTGGGCGTTCCACCTAGCCGGTGCCATTCGCGACTGGCCAACGCATTGCCCGCGTGAGATGCAGGGGTGGGCACCGTGAGCTGCGCCGACCGGGCCGCGATCGGGAGGAGGGATTGCCGATCATCCCGCCAGGGGGGCGGCAGGGTCCACCCACATGCCGGTCGGACCTGGACGCCGACACCTCGAACCGCCTGGGGGTGGTACGACGTCGCTGGTTAGTAGGTCGGGTTCGGTAGGCTCCCGCCGGTACCAGGCTCTCCTGACGATTCCCGCTCCTCGGGCGTGGCCTCGTCGTCCCCGGTCGCTTCGGCCGCGCCGGCGGTGGCCGCCTCGGCCTCGTGCCCGACGGCGGCCGCCTGGGCCACATCGCTGGCGCGGCCCTCCTTTGCGACCTCGGCGACGGCGACGGAAGCGTCTGGGTCGGTGGCGCTGGCCGTGGCGGCGATGTCACCTGATTGCCCGGACATCGTTCCGGTGGTGATCACCGCGTCGGTGGCCTCGTCGGACCCGTCGGAAATGGTGTGATCGTTCTCGTCCGGGGTGGCGGCGGGTCCCGGTGGATCGTTCTCGGTCTCGGTCACCGCCCCGGCCGCGTCACCGGTCGCGGCCATAGCGTCCGCCGCCGGTTCCCAGCCGTTGACCGTCGCGCCGCGACCGTCGGTGGCGATCTCGATCAACCGGTCACCCAGGCGCTGTTCGAAGAGGTTGTTCCGCATCATGCGCTGGAAGTAATCGCCACCGTAGATCTCCCGCAGCCGATCGGGCTCGGCCGCTCCCTCGGTCAGGCGTTCGATCTCGGCCGCGATGTCCTCGTCGGTGACGGCGATGCCCTCTCGCTCGGCCACCGCCCGGATCACCAGGGACGACCGCAGGCGACGGGCCGACTCGGGCCGCATCTCCACCCGCATCTCCTCCAGCGTCTGGCCATTGGACCGCAGGTAGGTCTCCAGGGGGACCTGTTCGCGGGACAGGTTCGTCCGCAGCCGGTTGACGTCCTCGTCCAAACTCTCCTCGATCATCGCCGCCGGCGGGTCCACGACCGCGGCGGCGGTCATCGCCTCGGTGGCCTCGTTGATCACCAGGGTCCGCATCTCGCGAGTCTTGGCCTGGTGCAGGTCGGACCGAATCTGGCGGCGCAGGTCGTCCACCGATTCGGCCTCGCCGATTTCCTTGGCGAACTCGTCGTCGAGGGCCAGCGGTTCGCGCTCCTTGAGGGCCTGGAGCGTCACGTCGTAGGTCAGGGTCTTGCCGCGCACCAACTCGTCCACGCTCTCGTCGTCCTCCTCGAAGACGATGTCGAACGTGCGTCGCTCGCCGGCGTTCATCTCCCGCAACTGCTCGAGCAGCCCCTCGAAGAGGTTGCTCTCGCCGAGGACGAATGTCGCCCCCTCCACCGGCGCCTGGAACGGCTCGCCGGCGTCGGTCACGGCGATGTCGAGGGTCACCTGGTCACCGTCGCGGGGGGTCCGCGGTTCGGCCGGATCGGCCCATGGAGCCCGCGTGAGGCGCAACCGCTCGATGACGGTATCGACCTCAGATCCCTCGATTCCGGCGTCGCGCGGCTCGACCCGGACATCGGCGTACCCGGCGAGGTCCACCTCGGGATAGACGGGCACGGTGATCGAGAACCCGACCGGCTCGACCGCCGTGATCTCCACCTCCGGTTGGGCGACGGGGATCAACGACTCCTGGGTCATCGCCCGGCGGTATAGGGTGTCGATGACGTCCTTGTGAGCCTCCTCGACGAAGAGGCCACGCCCATAGAGGCGCTCGATCATCACCCGGGGCGCCTTCCCCTTCCGGAACCCCGGCACGGCGATGTCCTTACCGACGGAGCGGTAGGCCCGGTCCAAGGCGGCATTGAACTCGGTGTCATCGGCGACGATGTCCAACCGGACTTGGCTCTCCGGCAGACGCTCTACGGTCAACTTCACGACGACTATTCCTTGACTAAGCCGGCGATCTCACCGGCGAGGCAGCCACGGCGCACGCCCGAGGGCCGTTCGACGGCGCCGCCGCTGGGCGAGATCGAACGGCCCTCGAAAGGACGCATCCCTGACGACCGAGTATAGCAGAGGAAGGCGCACCCGACCCGCCCGACCGAGACAGGGGCCGTGTCAAATTCATGGCCGCGCCAACCGGGGTTGGTCAATCGCATCGACGGGCGACGGTCTCATGCCCGCCGCGGGGTTGTCGCGAACGCATTCGGTCGAGGACGTCGTCGCGCATTTGGGCCCACGTCTGTCCTCACCGGACGTTGACACCTCCCTGTCGCCGAGACCGGCAAACCTCCACCGGCCCGCATCTGGCCCTCCACCATCCGAGGGCCCGCATCCCACGTCGGTCGTTGCCGCGTAGGTCTCGACCGATCGAGAGCCGTTTCCCCATGTTTCAGTCCCGCCACGACGGGCCAACGCCGTCCGACTCCCGCCCAGTCCTTGACGCACGGACACAGCGTACGTACATATTGCCAGCGGTGTGAGGCGGGTGCTAAGGTAAACCCATCGCCCCGCAATGACGATACAGCGTGTCCGTACACTTCGATCCGGCTGCCTCCCGTAACCGGCGATCAGGCCCACCGGCCTGACGTCGCCCAGAGGCATCCTCCGCCACGGTCCCCATCTCCATTGCGGTCGGGACTCGATGATGGACCTCCGTGATCGGCCCGGTGGACACCGTGACGACGGCTTGATTGACGATCCGGGGACGGATGTCCGGCGAGAGGGAGTGCGCGTGTCTCAGGTCAAACGGAACAATGGCCGGTCATCGTATCGGTGGCGGGGCCGAGACCGCGTGACCCGGGCCACGTTGGCGCTGGTCCTGGCGATGATCCTCCTCGCCCCGGGACTCTCGGGCTTCTCCGGGGGGGCCGCTAGCCAGACGGCTGGTGGCCAGACGGGAGAGATCACCGGTACCGACGGCGTGCTGCTGCGGGCCGAACCCGCCTTCGACGCCGCCGTCGTGACGTCTCTCTCCCCGGGCACGGTCGTCGCCCTTCGGATCGATTCTGTCGACACCCGGTTGGACTCCGACGGGACGACCCGCTGGTGGCCGATCAGCGCCGGTGGCCAGGATGGTTGGGTAGCTGGGTATTACCTGGAGACCGATGTCTCCGATCCCGGACTTGAAGGTGATCCCGGCGTCGCCGACCCCGGGACCTCGGACCCCGGCGGATCGGACAGCCAGCCGGACCCCGTTAGCACCCTCGACGATCCTGCCGAGGACCTCCCCTCGGGCGCCACCGCTCGCGTCATCGACCCTGACGGCGTCAACCTGCGGTCCGAACCCAGCACCGACGCCGAGGTACTCGATACCCTCGCCCCCGACACGGTCGTCGAACTCCGAACCGATCAGCAGGACACCGTAATCGACGGCGACCTCCGCTGGTGGCCAGTGCGAGTCTACGGCCAGGACGGCTGGATCGCGGGCAGCTACCTCGGGGAGACCGGCCCGACCACCGGACCATCCGACGACTCACCATCCGGGGCTCGCGCGGCCACCGACCCCCCGGTCAGTTTCCGAGCCGGCCAGTATGTCGGCACCTCCGCCGATGACGGCCAGAACATCCGGGCCGCGGCCGCCCCGGACGGCGAGCGGGTCGGCTTCGTCGAACCGGGGCAGATCGTTCAGGTGATGGACGGTCCCGTCAGCGGCGGCGACTCGCTGGCCGGGTGGTACGTGATCACCGACGGTGACGTGACGGGGTACGTCGATGGCGACTTGCTCTTGGCCGCCTCGCAACCCACCGCACCCGCCCCCGAACGGGCTCGCCCGGTGCCCGAGCGACAGTCGGCGACCTTCGGCCGGGGCGATACCGTCCAGCCCGTGGACGGCGACGGGATCAACTTGCGGGAATCCGCCTCGACCGGTTCGACGGTGATCGAGACGCTGGACGCGGACACCCGGCTCTGGGTCGTCGGTGATGCGGCGTACGACGACGAGGGCTTCGTCTGGTATCCGGTCGCCTCCGGTGACCTGACCGGATTCGCGGCGGGCGACTTCCTGACCTTCGCCTCGCCGGATCCGCCCGCTGCTCCTGCCGCCCCGGCCCCGACCGCCATCCCCGCCCCCCCGGCGGCCGGGGTCCCCAGCGGTTCGTTCATGATGCCGGTCCTCGGCTACACCTTCACCCAAGCCTACGGGTGCAGCCCGTATGCCTTCGAGCCGTGGAACGGCAGCCTGGGGTGTAACTTCCACAACGGGATCGACCTCGCCGCCAATTCATACACCCCGATCCTGGCCAGCGACGGCGGCACGGTTCGCTATGCTGGCTGGTGCGACTGCGGACTTGGCTACTATGTCGAGATCGACCACGGCAACGGCTTCGCGACCGTCTACGGCCACATGGCCGAGATGCCCTATGTCGCGACGGGCCAAGTGGTCAACCAGGGCGAGGTCATCGGCCCCGTGGGCAGTACGGGCCTCTCCACCGGCCCCCACGTCCACTTCATGCTGAAGGTCAGCGGCGGCACGGTCGATCCGCTCGGGTACGTGAGTTAGGGTTCCCACCGTTGGAGTGAGACCCCACGCGAGCGTCAGTCAGACAGAGACGATCCAGCGGACCGCTGAAGACACCGAGGCCGCTTCGTCGAGGTGGTCGTGAATGCTGACGTCCCGTTCCTACGGTCCACGAGACCCTTGTCCTAGCGCGGGGACGATTGAATAGGATGCGGACGGCATCACGAACGACTGGCGTTGCTTACGACAACGTGCACGTGTAGTCGTCGGTGAGGGGGCCGAGGGAGTGTTGGTCGGATGAGCCCGTTGCCAGACCACGAGCTGGACGAGGTGGTCCGGATAATTCGCTCGGGAACGTTGTTGCCGTCCCAGTACCGGGACATCCTCTTTCCCCCGCGGCCCCGGCCGACCCTTACCTGGCCCGGTCGAGACGAGGCCGACGCCAGGGAACGGCAAACGACGTTCATTCCCTCCCTGACGCCCGTCGAGCGGGTCCGCGCTCGTGTCGATGGGCCGTCCAATCCATGTGACCATCAGGCCAACGCCACCGGGTCATCCGCCGCATCCGGACAGGGAGCGGCGACCGCCGATACGACGCCGGCGCGGGCGAGGTGGACGAATCGGCTCATCCTCGGCGACAACCTCGCCGCGACTCGCGTCCTGGCGGGGATCGAAGGCGCTTCGATCGCGGCGGCGGGCGGTGTCAAGCTGATCTATCTCGACCCGCCGTTCCTGACCGGCGGCGCCGTCCGGGCCGCGGTCCCGGTGGGCGACGGCCGGGACGGTGACCGGTCGGTGCCGGTGCCGGCGTTCGACGACACCTGGCCGGAGGGGCTGGCCGGCTACCTCTCGATGATGGCTCCCCGTCTCCGTGCCCTGCATAGGGTATTGGCCGACGACGGCTGTCTGTTCTTCCATGCCGATGTCCGGGTCTCGGCCGCGATCCGCCTGGTCCTCGACGAGATCTTCGGTCCCGGTCGTCTCGTCAACGAGATCGTCTGGTCCTATGGCCTGGGGAATGCCCGGGCCCGCCGCGCCTTCGCCGCCAAGCACGACACGATCCTGTTCTATGCCAAGTCGGATGCCTACCGGTTCGAGGCTCCCCGGGGTCCTGTCACCCCGGCGATGGCCGCCAAGTATCGTCACCCGCGTCCCGACGGCAGCCGGTTCATGCGGTCGTATGGCAGGGAGTACACGTTGCGCGGCGGCAAACCGGTCGGCACCGTGTGGGATCTGCCGAGCATCTCCCCGACCAGCCGCGAACGAACCGGATACCCGACCCAGAAACCCGAGCGCCTCCTCGAGCGAATCATCCTCGCCGTGACGGCGCCGGGCGACCTCGTCCTGGACCCGTTCTGTGGCTCGGGTACCACGCTCGCCGTCGCCGGGCGTCTGGGTCGAGCCTGGATCGGGATCGACGGCAGCCCCCTGGCGATCAGGACGTGCCGGGACCGGCTCCGGGCGAGCGGCGCCGCCTTCGACATCTCGGCGATTGGGGAGGACCCCCACGCGTCCGGCGGCGACCCGCCCCGGGCCGGGCCGGCGACACCGGGTACTGCCCTCGACTATGCGCTCTGCCCTATCGCCGTCGCGACCCGGTTCCCTCGACAGGGAAGCGTGGAACTGGTCGGACTCCACGTCTCGGGGTCACCGTCGGATGGTCCGCTCGATCGCCGGGCCGGGCATCTCGTCGTCCGTGACGGCGTCCTGGTCCGTGTCGCGCGGGGTGGCCCTGACGCCGCCCGGGGCGCCCCGCTGACGCTACACTGGGGTGACTGGCTGGCCGGCTGGGCGGTGGGCCAAACCGACGCGGCCCACGGGTTCGTCGCGCTCTGGGAAGCGAGCCGCACCCGGGCCGACCGGTCCCTGCCGCTCACGGCTACCCTCCCGGAAGCGGTTCGTGTCGCACCGCCGGAGAGCCTGACCGTCCGCGTCACCGACATCTTCGGCCAGTGGTGGGACGCTCCCGTCCGAGCCGGGTGATGCCGACCGCCTTCGGACGCGGCCCGAACATCTCGAACCGGGCTCCGGCGGCATGGGTCAGATGGACCTGTCGAGTTCAGTGGGCCGGGAGAGGTTGGCCAGCGTGGACATCGATTGCTCGATCGTGACGGCAAGCGCCGAGATCATTCTGAACACGTTCTCCATGCCGGTCGGCGGCTGTGATTCCGTCACTGTCCACGGCGATGTCCCCGCCATCCGCCCCGGCGCCGTGGCGGCGGCATCCCGTATTCCCTGCCGGGAGACGGAACGACCCATGGCCGTCGCGACCGAGGGCGCTGAGGAGAATAGCGCGACCCGAGCCACGGTGTCGGCCCAGGTCGAGTCCGGGCGTCACGAAGGGATGGCCCAGGGCCAGGGACAGCGGGTGCGATTCGCGATCCGGCTCGACCTCCGACTCGATGGCCCGGCACGGCACGACGTGATCGGCCGGATCGCCGCCGTCGAGGCCAAGCGCACCTCGTTCACCGTGGCGGCCGGTCCGCCCCGACCCCGTCTCGACGCGCGTGGCCGGTCCGGATGACGGCCGTGCTCCTCGTTCACCTGGCCGCGACCCTGTTCATGACCGGGCTGATCTGGTTCGTCCAGGTGGTCCACTATCCCCTCTTCGCCCGCGTCGACGCGGCGGGGTTCGCCAGGTACGCGACGGCCCATTCCTCCCGGACGACCCTGGTCGTCGGCCCGCCGATGGTCGTCGAATCGGTCACGGCCCTGGCCCTCGTGATCTCCCCGCCGCCCGGCGTCCCCGCCTCTTGGGCCTGGGCCGGCGCGGTTCTCGTGCTGGTCATCTGGGGGTCGACCGCGCTGCTCCAGGTGCCTCGCCACCGGGCATTCGCCGCCGGGTTCGACGGGGAAGCCTGGCGCTCGCTCGTCCGGTCGAATTGGCTGCGGACCGCGGGTTGGTCGGCCCGATCCGGTTTGGTCCTGGCGATGGTCGCCCGGGTGATCCCCGGATGAGATCGTTCGGTAGCGCCATGCCGGCGCCGGGCATCGTGCTCCCCTTCTCGGTTCGACCGATCACCCCCGACGACGCCGTGACCATCTGCCATTGGCGCTACCCGGGGAAGTACGCGTTCTATGATGGCGACGCCCGCGATTGGCGGTCGATGCTGGCGCCGGAGGCGGGCTACGTCGCCGTGGCCGAGGCCTGCGGAGCCGTCGCGGGTTTCCTGACCTTCGGCGCCAACGCCAGGGTCCCCGGCGCCCAGGCGGCCGGTCTCTATCGTGAGGAGGCGTTGGACATCGGCCTCGGCCTGCGGCCCGACCTGACCGGTCGCGACCTCGGACAGGCCTTCCTCGCCACCGGCCTGGCTTGGGCCGCGCGGCAGTTCAGCCCGGCGTCCTTCCGGCTCGTGGTGGCCACCTTCAACACCCGGGCCATCCGCGCCTACGAGCGGGCCGGGTTCGTCGCCGGCCCGGTCTTCGACAGCCCCGTCGCCGGCCGGGAGGTCCCGTTCATCGTGATGACGAGGCCGGCGACGGGGTGGGACACCGATCGCGAAGGGGTGCCCGAGCGCTGACCGCCAAAGGCACGCATCCCGCGACGGGCAGGAAATCACCCGACGGAGTGACCGGCCCGGTGACCCGCTTGACCGGGATAGCGAGGAGACGATCACCATGCAGTGCCCCGTGGACGCCGAGACGCTCGTGATCACCGAGCGTCAGGGCATCGAGATCGACTACTGCCCCCGGTGCCGGGGCGTCTGGCTCGACCGTGGCGAACTGGACAAACTGATCGAACGTTCGGCCGTCGCCATGGGCGGCGGGATCGCGGAGCCTAGCCGGGGCCGCGTCGAGTCGGGCCGGGGGCCCGAGCCCCGGTACGAGGGGACGACCCGTCCCCGGCACGACGACGACGACCGCCATGCCCGTCCGGGCGAGCACGGCAAGCCAAAAAAGCGCCGATCCTTCCTCGACGACCTGTTCGACTTCGGCTGATCCGCCGATGGCCCGGTCGGAGCCCATCCCCCGACCCCGCGACCGGGCGGGGGACGGCCCGGCCCGCCGCCCCTCCTGGGATGATAGGATTCGGCGAGAGACGCGAGTCCTCTCGACCCGACCACAGGAGCGCCCGGATGGAAACGCGACGCCTCGGCAAGACCGATCACCACAGCACGGTGGTCACATTCGGCACCTACGCGATCGGCAACGTCAGCCAGGCGGTCGCCGACGAGACGATCGAGTGGGCCCTGGCGCACGGCATCAACCACTTCGACGTCGCGCCGAGCTACGCCGAGGCCGAGCAGCGCTTGGGCGACTACTTGCACCGCCATCCCCAGCCGGACCTCTTCATCAGTTGCAAGACCGAGAAGCGGGAGCGGGGCGAGGCAAATGAAGAACTCCGACGCACGCTCGACCGCCTCGGCCGGGAACGGTTCGACCTCTACCAGCTCCACGCCGTCTGCACCATGGCGCACCTGGAAGCCTGCTTCGCCCCGGGCGGCTCGATGGAGGCGATCCTCGCCGCCCGGGAGGAGGGTGTCGTCACCCACGTCGGGATCACCGGCCACGGCCCCCAGGCACCGGCCACCCACCTCACCGCGCTCGACCGGTTCCCGTTCTCGACCGTGATGATCTCCAACAACCCGGTGATGGAGGCGATCCCGGACGTCAACGAGGCGTGGCAACGACTGCTGGAGCGGTGCGGCCGGGACGACGTCGGCATCCATGTCCTGAAGGCGACCGCCAAGGCTCCCTGGAAGGACCGCGAGCCGACCTTCAATACGTGGTACGAACCGCTGACCGAACAGTCCGAGATCGACCGCGCGGTGGCCTGGGCCCTCGCCCGGCCGGTCACCACGCTCTGCACCTCCGGCGACCTGGCAATCTTCCCAATGACCGTCTCCGCCGCCGAGCGGTACCGCGACATCCCGGTCCAGGGCCGTGACGACCTGCTGGCGGCCGTGCCGGACTACGGCAACATCTTCGCCGGCGCCGACGCCTGATCCCCGCGCCGGGACGAGCCGGGCCGGGGCGGTGAGGCACCGTCGCCGGGCCGGGAGTCATCACCGATCTACCCACTCGCCACCCGTGCCGTGCCGGGCCATCGCGAAGTGGGCCACCGTCCCTTCGACGGACCGCATCACCTCGAGCGTGGCTGGTTGAGATGTGAACAGCAGCACCTGACGCTCGCGGGCGACATCCTGCAGGGCCCGGGCGACCCCCAAAGCCCGCTCGGGATCGAAGTTGACCAACACGTCGTCCATCACCAGCGGCAATCTCCCGACCCGTGGCGAGAAGGCGGCAGCCAGGCCCAGCCGGAGGGCCAGGTAGAGTTGTTCGAGGGTGCCCCGGCTCAACGCCTCGGGCGGCCGGACGGAGCCGTCCCCAGCCTCGATCACCAGGTCGCCCGATGCGCCGGCTGCCCGGAAGACACGAGCGTACCGTCCGCCGGTGATCCGCTCGAAGAGGCTCGACGCCTGCCGCAACACCTCGGGTTGGCGCTCCCTCTCCACCCGGGCGACCATCTCCCTCAGCAGTTCCACGGCCATCGCCAGGACCATCTCCTCTCGCCGGGTGACCCCGCGTTCGGCCAGCATGGCGTTGCGCTCGAGTTCGAGGTTCGCGACCTCGGTCGATGTCTCCAGCGCCCGGCGTCGCACCGACGCCTCCATCGCCTCCCGTCTCGTGGCGACGAGTGCCTCCGTGGCCACCCGTTCCTCTCGGGTCGCCTCGTCGATCTGGGCTCGCCAGTGGTCCGGTCCGCCCCCGGCAAGCAGGGCCAACGCCGGGCCGAGATCACCATCGCCGGCGATCGCCGCGATCTGCCCCTCCGCGACGCGGATGGTCTCCCGGTACGCCTCTCGCTGCCGTTGCCGATCCCGGTCGGCCGCCAGGCGAACCGCCAGCGCGCGGATCGCCCCGACGGTCGGTTCGCCGCGTCCGAACGTCATCCGGCTGCCGGCCGCCCCGGGACCGGGCGAGGACGACCCGGCGTGCCCCACCACCGAGTCGGACACGTCCTCCTCGGGGGCCAGCGACGCCGCCACTCCCGCCAACGCGGACTCGACCCGCTCGACCGTGTCGAGACGTGCCGTCACCTCCCCCGTCGCCGTCGCCTCGGCCTCGACGCGTTGACGGCCGCTGTCGATCAAATCCAGGAACGCGAGGACGCCTCGTGGTGGCAGCGACGACGGCAGCGAGGTGATGACGAGCCAGGCGGCCCATTCGGCGGTCACGGCGTCGCGTTCTCGCTCCAGCACGTCGAGTTCTGCCGCCCGGGCATCGACGACCTCTTGAGCCTCCCGCTCTCGCTCGAGCGCCGCGACCAGGTCGTGGCGCCGGTCCTCGGCCCGACGCAGTGTCTGGAGAGCTTCGGTCGCCTTCCGGTCGGCTTCCTCCAACTCCATCGCGGTCGGCTCTGGGCTGCACCCCGCCCCCGCCGCGTCGGAAGCCATGGC
>JBBJOE010000045.1:0-13233 GCA_037721765.1 Thermomicrobiales bacterium | reverse complement strand
GCAAGTTGCTCCAGGACATGCGGTCTCTGATGCCGGCCGACCAGGTCGCCTTCATGGGCCCGGACGGCCTGATCAACCAGTCCTTCATCGATGGTGCCGGGGAGGCCGCCGAGGGCGCCTACATCACCTTCGGCGGGCTACCGCCGACCGCGCTGGAGGCCGCGGGCGCCGAGTGGTACGAGGCGATGCTGGAGCGCCTCGGCCGCGACCCGGACGCCTACTCGGTCTACGCCTTCGAGGCCGCCGTCGTCGCCATCCAGGGCATCGACAAGGCCGGGGTGAAGGATCGCGTGGCGATCCTCGACGCGATGTTCACGACGGAAGGATTCCGGGGCCTCCTTGGGACCTGGAGCTTCGCGGAGTCCGGCGACCGCGACACCTATACGATCAGCTTGAACGTGGTCACCGGCGGAGCGATCGTCTTCGAGACGGACATCGCACCGCCCGCGTAACGAAGCGGCGTGGGTGGGACGGGCCGGGCGCGTGCGCCCGGCCCGTCCCACGCGTCGGGGTCATCGCCCGGGCGGTTCAGCCATCCGCGCCGTCCCGGCGAAGGTGGCCGCGTCTCATCCACCGCGTCGATGGCGACGCGGCACTCATCAGGTGCATGGTCATGAGGTCCCCCGCATGGATGTGAACTGGACGCTCTTTACCCAATACGTGATCATCGGCATCGCCACCGGCTCCCTGATCGCCCTTATCGCCCTCGGCTATACCCTGGTCTACGGCATCATCGAACTGATCAACTTCGCCCATGGCGAGGTCTTCATGATGGGTGCCTTCTTCGCCACCACTATGATCGGCATCTCCGGCGTCACCGATGAATCCTCAGGCATCGCCATCATCGGGATCTTGCTGCTCGGCCTCGTCGGTTCGATGATCTTCAGTGCCGGCCTCAACTATGGGATCGACCGCGTCGCCTATAAGCGCCTCCGCAACGCCCCCCGCCTGGCTCCCCTCATCGCCGCGATCGGGGTCAGCTTCATCCTGCAAAATATCGGCATCTACTGGCATGGCTCCAACCCCTTCACTCCCCCGGCGATCATCCCGATCGAGTACCGGAGCATGAATGTCCTGACCGAGTGGTTCGGCCTCGAGACGCGCATTCGGGTCCGGCCGTTCGACCTCTTCGTCGTCGGGGTCACGATTCCCCTCTTGATCGGCCTGGTCTGGTTCGTCTACCGGACCCGGATCGGGACCGCGATGCGGGCCACCGCGCAGGACCGTGAGGCCGCCGCCCTGATGGGGATCGACATCAACCGCACCATCGGCGTCGCCTTCCTGCTCGGCGGCTCGCTCGCCGGTGCCGCCGGGATGGTCGCCCTGTACTACAACAACAGCGCCCGCTTTCAGATGGGCTTCCAATATGGCCTCTTCGCCTTCACCGCCGCCGTCCTCGGCGGCATCGGCAACCTGACCGGGGCGGTTTTGGGCGGCCTGCTGATCGGCCTGACCTGGTCGTTCTCCGACGGCTTCATGAAACAGTACGTCGAGGGCTGGGGTGCCCAGTGGACCTCGTCGGTCATCTTCGCCGTCCTCGTCCTGGTGATGATCTTCCGCCCATCCGGCCTGCTCGGTGAGCAGACGGTCGATAAGGTCTAGGGGCGCCATGACTGCCACTTCCACCACCGCCACCACCGCCACGACCGGCAAGGCCCGGGGAGCCAGCGCGGGCGACGGCGACCGGCGCCTCCCCTGGGGCATCTTCGCCTTCATCTTCGCCGCGGTCTACCCGTTCATCGACAGCGCCCTCGGCTTCAACAAACTGGGTTCGTGGCTGGCGATCATGGTCTTCGTCATCCTGGCGATGGGCCTCAACATCGTCGTCGGCTACGCCGGCCTCCTCGACCTCGGCTACGCCGCCTTCTTCATCATCGGCGCCTACGGAGCCGCCTTCCTCACCTCGCCCGGCAGCCCCCTCGTCCGCAACGACCTCGTTCCCGGTTTCCTCCAGAACTTCTGGCCCGCGATGGCCGTCTCCTGGCTGATTGCGGCCCTCTTCGGCGTCCTGCTCGGGATCCCCACACTTCGCCTACGTGGCGACTACCTCGCCATCGTCACCCTCGGTTTCGGGGAGATCGTGCCGAGCGTCTTCACCAATGCCGAGAGCGTCACGGGTGGCCCGGGCGGCATCAATCGCATCGCCCGCCCCCCCACCATCCCCCTCTGGGGGGACAACGACATCAGCTTCGGTACCACCGACCAGCGCAACTGGTATTGGCTGATCCTGCTCGTCGCCGTACTCAGCGTATTCATGATCACCCGCCTCTACGCCTCCCGCATCGGCCGGGCCTGGCAGGCCATCCGCGAAGACGAGATCGCCGCCGCCAGCATGGGCGTCAACCTGGTCCAGACCAAGCTGTTCGCCTTCGCCCTCGGCGCCTCGTTCTCCGGCTTCGCCGGCAGCATCTACGCCGGCTACCTGACCGTGGTCTACCCCGACCAGTTCGAGTTTTCCGTCTCGGTGATCATCCTGGCGATGGTGATCCTCGGCGGCCTCGGCAACATTTATGGCGTGATCGCCGGTGGCCTCCTGATCCAGGGATTCGACCGCATCCTGGCCGAGGCGCTCGATACCCCGATCCAGTGGATCGGTCGCCGGTTGGACATCGCCGTGATCGAGAACCACTCAGTTTCGACCGACCGCCTCCTGATCTTCGGCCTGGCCCTGGTCCTGACCATGCTGCTCCGCCCGGGCGGCCTCTTCCCCGACCGACGCCGCCGGGCCGAACTGGTGGCCGACGACGAGCCGGAGACCGACGCCGCTAACGAGCAGATGTACGACGCCCGGGCCGAGCAAGAACCGACCGCCGGAGCACGCGCATGACCGTCGCCCCCAATGCCCTGATGCCCGCCGCCGCCCGCCCCGCCGCCCACGCCGACGGACCGCCCCTGCTGGTCGCCAGCGATGTCTCGAAGCGGTTCGGCGGCCTCATCGCGGTCGATAAGGTTTCCCTCTCGATCCCCCGGGGCGCCATCGCCGCCGTGATCGGACCCAACGGCGCCGGCAAGACCACCTTCTTCAACATGATCGCCGGCATCTATCAGCCGACCTCGGGGGAGATCCGCTACAACGGCCGGGTCGTCGTCTCCGGCCGCCGCAAGATGCGCCCGGACCAGGTCATGTCCCTCGGCATCGCCCGCACCTTCCAGAACATCCGTCTCTTCGCCAACATGACCGTGGCCGAGAACGTTCTCGTCGGGATGCACTGCCGCCTCCGCACCGGCCCACTCGGGGCGATGCTGAGGACCGGCCGGGTCAATCGCGAGGAGGCCATCGCCCGGCAGCGGGCCGAGTCCCTGCTCGGCTACGTCGGCCTGGGCGGCAAAGGCACCTCGACCGCCAAGAATCTCAGCTACGGCGACCAGCGCCGGCTGGAGATCGCCCGGGCCCTGGCCAGCGAGCCCCATCTCCTCCTCCTCGACGAGCCGACCGCCGGCATGAACCCCCGCGAGACGGCCCAACTGACCACGTTCATCGACGGCATGCGCCGCGACCTGGACCTGACGATCCTCCTCATCGAACACGACATGAAGGTCGTCATGGGGATCAGCGACCGGATCGCGGTGCTCGACCACGGGGTGAAGATCGCCGAGGGCAGCCCGGCCGAGATCCAGCGCGATCCCCGCGTCATCGAGGCCTACTTGGGCCGGGGCGCTGCCGAGACCCATGCCAAGGTCCCCGCCGGCGACGCCGTCCTCACGGACCCATTCAACGCCCCGGCCTGACACCTTACCCCTGCCGTCCACACGTACCGTCCCCCGCCTCTCGCTCTCCCGACTTCCGACGACCGACTTCCGACTCTCGTTCTACCGACTACCGACTTCCGACTACCGACTTCCGACTACCGTCCCCGAGGCACCCACCCATGGCGATGCTCGAACTGCGCGACGTCCACACCTACTATGGACACATCCACGCCCTGAAGGGCATCACCATCGAGGTCGGTCAGGGGGAGATCGTCACCCTGATCGGCTCCAACGGCGCCGGCAAGAGCACCACCCTCAAGACCGTCTCCGGCCTGCTCGCCCCCCGCACCGGCGACGTGACCTTCAATGGCCAGCGCCTCAATGGCGTCGCCGCCCACAAGGTGGTCGGCCTGGGTATCGTCCAGTCGCCCGAGGGCCGCCGCGTCTTCCCGCGGATGACCGTGCTGGAAAACCTCAACATGGGTGCCTACTCGCTCGGCAAGCCCGACAAGGACGACCTCGCTCGCGTCTTCGACCTCTTCCCCCGCCTCGGGGAGCGCAAGCTGCAGAAGGCTGGCACGATGTCCGGCGGTGAGCAGCAGATGCTCGCCATCGGCCGGGCCCTGATGGCCCGCCCCAAGGTCCTCCTGCTCGACGAGCCCTCGATGGGCCTGGCCCCGATCCTGGTCGAGGCCATCTTCGACGTGGTCAAAGACATCAACGCCCAGGGCACCACCGTCCTCCTCGTCGAGCAGAACGCCCTCATGGCCCTCGCCGTCGCCCACCGCGGCTACGTCCTCCAGACCGGCCATATCGTCCTCGCCGACGACGCGGCGGCCCTGACTCGCAACGACATGGTCCGCAAGGCCTACCTGGGCGAGGACTGACCCGTCACCCAGCCCACATGAACGACCGGTGAGCGCGGGATGGCCCTGCCGATCTCGAACCGATCGTTCGCGGCGCCCGGGAGGACACGAGGTCCTCCCCTACGGACGATTCGTTGATCTCGTTATTTGCTTCATTTCGTATGGTTTTATCACGATAATACCATCACCCTCGTAGGGGAGGACCTCGTGTCCTCCCGCCCTCGGCGACCGCCACGGTCCGATCAACCACGGACGCGCCGAACACGATCCCGCGTCACCGAATCGCCAGCGTTCGACTCCCTCCCCCCCGCAGCGCCCGCACCACGCTGGCCCGGGCGGCCCGGAACGCGGGCAGCAACCCGGCCAGCAGGCCGACGCCCAGGGCAGCCACCACCCAGCGCACCACACTGCTGAGCGGCAGTCCTGTCGAGGCTGGCAGCGGCAGCGAGGCCAGCACCAGGTCGCGGGCGCACACCTCCACCACCAGCGCCGCCATCCGCACGGCGATCGCGATCCCGGCGACCAGGGTGACACCTCCAGCGAAGCCTGGACGATACACCACGTTTCAGGACCCCATCCGCGCCCACCCCACACCCCCCCGCCAGTGCCCGCCCGCCGCGATGTGGTCCAGCACCGCCCGTTGCAGGGTCGTCTCGCGAGGCAACGATGCCAAATCTTCCGGGACATGGCCGAAGACGAAGCGGACCGTCGAGTCGTCATTCGGTTCCGTCAGGTAGGCCAAGGTGAACCGGCGCTGGAATCGGACGATGTTCGATGTCTCCGGCAACACGTCGGCCAGTTGAGGATCGAGCAGCCAGGAGCCGCAGAAGGCAATCGCGTGCCGCTCGGCCGGGAAGTGGCGGGGGAAGTAGGCGGCGGCCCGGGCGAACGCGGCGTCGCAGGCCACCGGGTCCAGCGGCCCCGAGAAGTCCGGGATGTGGACCGAGAGGGCCGGGTCGCCCGGCCCGGACGGCAGCCCAGCAGCGCGGATCGCGGTCCCGAGACGATCCGGCAGCAGCACCCGCTCGAACTGCAGCCGCCCCAGGTCGAAGAGCAGACCCCGCAGGTGCAGGCTCAGCCATCCCTGCGGCTCCAACCCGACCGTCCCGTGCCGGCGGCGATGGACCCGGACGTGTCGGCCCAGGTCGGCCAGCGTCGCCCGCGTCACGTTCTCCTGAATACCGAGTCCCCGAAGATAGGCCAGCAGGTACGGCAGCGCGGCGGCGTAGGCGAAGATCGCGAAGCACCGACCCGTCGCCCCCGTGTCCACGGGCCAGGCCGGGATGGCGAACGCGGCGCCCGTGTCCCCGGCGACGTCGAGCGAGCCCATCGCCCCCACCAGCACCCGGGCACACCGCACCGCCAGGTCGTGCGCCACGGGGTCCTCGTCTCGCCCCGGCAGGGCCGCGACGATCGGCCCGATATCCTCGTCCAGCACCCCGAAGGAGCGCAACGCCTCGATGAGCGCCTCCCCCTCCGGAACGTCGATCGCCACGTCCGGCGACCCAGGTGCCCCGGTCGCGTCAAATGCGTCGAGCGCGTCGAGCCAGGCGGCCGTCTCCGGCCGGGCGCGGAGCCGCGCCAGCGTCTCGCTCACCGGATCGCCAAGATCCAACCCAGACCCATCGCCGCCGTTCCCACCGCCACGCAGGGGAAGCAGGTCGCCATCCCCGCCCTCCCGTCGACCCGGAACGCCGCCGCGTTCGCCCCGACCAGGGCCACCACCAGCGCCGAGGCCCACCAGACCGGCCCCGGCCGCCCCGTCAGCGCGGGCGCCAAGGGCGCGGCCAGCAGCGGCGCCGACAGCGTCGCGACCCAACAGGCCAGCCGGGCCCGCCGGAACCCGAGCAGGCTGCTGACGCTCCTGATCCCGGCTTGGCGGTCGCTCGCCGTGTCGGGCAGCGCCTGGGCCAGGTGCACCCCGACCACCGCCAGTGCCCCGAGGGGATAGAGCATCAGCAGGCGCGGCTCGAACCCCCGCACCGCCTCCCAGACCCAGATCGGCAAGAGCGGCAGCGCCACCAGATAGGGCAACCACGAGAGGAGGGTCCGTTTGAAGGCCAGGTCGTAGGCCAGCCCTGCCCCCGTGCCCAGCCAGCAGAGCAGCAACGAGACCGACCCCAGCCCGGCCGCCGCGACGGTCATCACCCCGAGCGAGACCACGGTCACCGCGCGGGCCGCCCGGGGCGAGACGATTCCCGCCGGGATTGGCTTTTCAGGCTTGGTTCGAGCGTCCAGGTCGGCATCGACCAACTCGTTGACCGCCCCGATCGCCAATTGGCCGGCGAACATCGCGATCATCACCCGGGCGAATGTCGCCCCCGGCGGCCATCCGCCCGCCGCCAGCGCCGTCACCCCGGCCGTCATCGCCAACACGACGACGATCGGCCCCGGGTGTGGCAGCGCGACCCACCCGATGATGTTTCGCCGCACTCGTCCCCAGCCCGTCGGGACGACCGTGGCCATGTCTGGCTTCACCTGGAGTACGAGTTCCACCTCATCGCTCGAGGTGACGGCGATCGGGAGGGAATCCTGGGTTCGACAGGTCGGCGGCAGGTGGACCATGGTCCCAGCATCGGGCGTCCCGGTCACCCTGTCAATCGGTCCGGCGCGTGGGTCACATCGCCCCGGCGCCCGCGTCCGCCCCGTCGAGATCGGGCGGGACCACGACCTCATCGGCCGGGTCGACGGCGCCGGACCGACCGGGGTTGATCAAGACGCGGACCTCGCGGGCCCCGGCGGTCAACAACAGGTCCCCGATCACGGCCGCGCGGCCCGTCGCCTGGATCAGGATCACCGAGGCATCCGCCTCGATCCGGTCCAGTCCGAGGTCGGCGGTGATCCCCGCCCGGCGCAAACTTTCCCGCACGTCGCCCCGCGCCGGATCGAGGACCCGGACCAGATGACCGTAACCCGCGCCGTGCAGGCGAGCCAGCACGACCGGCATTTCGGCCGGACCCACCACGGCGACCACCGTCTCGGCGCCCGGCGCCGCGCCGGCCGTCCAGCCAGTCGGGGTCGTCCGGGCGGCATCGTGCCGGGAACGGGACCGGCGTCGCGATTGCCACCCCTGGCCCGGCATGCGGTTCATCCTCTCACCACCGCCCGACGCCTGGTCACCGCCGGATCATGAGTTCACCGGCGCCATCGCGCCGGTTGGGCGTCTCCCCGCCGGCCCTTCCCGGCCTACCGCGTCTCCGGCGCCGGCGTCGCGGCTTGGACGGCGGTCACGTCGTCGTGGCGCTCCTCGAACTCCACGACCTCCCGGCGCAGCGTCTCCTCGACCGGCACCTGTTCCGTGATCCGCTTCCGGGTGACGTGGATCTCTTCCATCAACATGAGCCGCTTCTCGGTGAACAGGATCTCCTCGATCACCGGGATGATCAGGGTGTCCCCCTCCTGCCGGGGTCCGGGGGCCGTTTCCACCCGCCGGTTGACCGCGACCCGCTCGACCGAGACTTGCTCCCGCTCGACATCGACCGCGGTTCTGACCGGCACCTCCTCGACCCGCTTGTGAATGACTACCGCGCCCAGGTCGGTCTCGTGGGTCTCGGGGATCAGGACCTCTTCCCGGACCGGGATCACCAACTCGTCGGCGCCGGCCGCGCTGGCGGTCGTACCGGTGGTCACAGCGCGGGTCTCGGTCCCGGCCATGTCACCCGCGGCGTCGGTAGGCCGCTCGGTCGTCCTGCCCGCGGTCATCGCCTCGGCGGTGATGTCCGACATCGGCTGCGAGAGGTCCACGTCGATGCTGGTAGCAGTGGCCCGGGCCGTATCGTCCACCATCGCGCCATCCATCATTTCCGCCCCGGTCAGGCCAGAGGCCGAAACGATCTCGACATCGTCGACGTCGTCCCAACGTACGGCGAGTTCGGTCGTCACCGGGTCACCGGTGTCCGACACGACCTCTTCGACCGTCCCGGTCCTGCCATCCGCGGAGACGACCGACATCCCGGTGTCGAAGGTCAACGGGCTCGATCCAGATTCAGACATCGTCAGGGTTCTCCTCTGTGGCGAGCGCCGGTCTCGGCACGGCCATCCGGCACGTGGGGGTCGACGTCCGGCCTGATCGGCCCTACTGGCGTGCCATTGTGGCACACGGCGGCGACACGCTCTCGCCGCCATGGTGCAATCCGCGTACCAACCCGCGCGAACGAACCCGCTTTACCCCCCGCGCACGCGCACGGTGCCATCCAGGCACGCCGCGCGCGATCCGGTATCGTTGCGTTCGCCCGTGACGAGCCTGGCGCGCGCGGCGGAACGCCCCGCCGGAACCCGGCGGGGCGCGGCATCGGCGGTCGCCCGGTACGACCTTTCCTATCGCGAGTTCGGTCGCTCCCGGCCGCGTGGCGGCAGTCCCTGGCTACGGTCCCGGCCGGCCACGGAGAGCGCACCCCGCGCCGGGGAGGCTAATCCGCCCCGACGGAGGATGCGGCCGCCGCGGTCGGCTGGTAGAGGCGGTGGATGTATTCGATCACCATCCGGCGGGCCGAGAAGGCTGGCCCGACCGTGCGGATCGCCTCCTTGGCGACCTTGCTCCACTCCACCGGGCAGTTCGTCACGTCCCGCTGGTAATAGAGCGGCACGACCACGTTCTCGAGCAGTGAGTAGATCGCTTCTGCCTCGGCGGCGTCCTGGGCATGCTCCTCCAGCGGCGCCGGCTCGATACCCCAGCCGTTGCTATTGTCCGGCTGCCACCCCTCGCACCACCAGCCATCGAGGATGCTGAGGTTCGGGATGCCGTTCGCGGCGGCCTTCATCCCGCTCGTGCCACTGGCCTCATAGGGCGCCCGGGGGTTGTTCAGCCAGACATCGACCCCGGAGACGAGGAAACTGGCCAGCTCCATGTCGTAATCCTCGGCGAAGGCGATCCTCCCCCCGAAGCGCGGGTCGCGAGCGTGGTTGACGATCTCCTGGATCAGCAGCTTGCCGCCGTCGTCGGCCGGGTGGGCCTTGCCGGCGAAGATGATCTGGACCGGTCGCTCCGGGTCGTTGACGATTCGCGCCAATCGCTCCGGGTCCCGGAACAGCAGCGTCGCCCGCTTGTAGGTCGCGAACCGGCGGGCGAACCCGATCGTGAGATGGCTGCTGTCCAACCACGGCCCGGACGCCACCGCCTGGGACGGGTCGAACCCGCCACCGGCCCACCGGCGCCGGGCGCGCTCGTCCAGGAAGTCGATCAGGTCCTGCTTGCAAGCCCGGTGGACCGCCCAGAACTCCTCCTCCGGGATCGACCGCACACCTTCCCATGCCAACGCCTGGTCCTGGTCGTCACGCCACCCGGGCCCGAGGTATCGGTCGAGCATGGCCTGGATGCGCGGCGTGATCCACGTCGGCAGGTGGACCCCGTTGGTGATCGAGGTGATCGGGATCACCGGGGGCGACACCCCCGGCCAGATGTCCCGCCACATCTCGCGGGTGATCTCCCCGTGCCGCTCACTGACGCCGTTCCGGTGCCCGGCCAGCCGCAGCGACAGGGCGGTCAGGTTGAACCCGTCGCCCGACTCGACGTGCTGCCCCAGCCCGAGGAAGGTCTCCCGGTCGATCCCCATCTCCGGCCAGAAGCCCCGGAAGTAGCGATCCATCTGGTCCGGCCCGAACACGTCGTGGCCGGCCGGGACCGGCGTGTGGCTGGTGAACACCGTCGTCTGGCGCACCGCCTCGGCCGCCCGCTCATAGCTCTCCCCCGCGACGACGTGCTCGCGCACCCGCTCCAGCAGGTGAAAGGCGGCATGCCCCTCGTTGGCGTGCCAGTAGTCCGGCTGGATGTCCATCGCCCGCAGGGCCCGCACCCCGGCCAGGCCAAGGATCACCTCCTGCCGCAGGCGATGCTCCCGGTCTCCCCCATAGAGCCGGGACGAGACGGTCCGGGTCCAATCCGGGTTGCCATCCACGTCGGCGTCGAGCAGGAAGATCGGTACCCTGCCGACCAGCACCTGCCAGACCGCCACTTTCAACGGCGCCGGGGTATCGGCGAACGGGATCTCGATCACGCACTGGGTCCCGTCGGCATTCAGCACCCGGGTCGTCGGCTCGTCATCCGGCCCGAAGTCGGCCGTGACGTCCTGCTGCCAGCCCGAGTGGTCCAGGCGTTGCCGGAGATACCCCTGGCGATAGAGCAGCGAGACGGCGACGACCGGTAGCCCGAGGTCGCTCGCTTCCTTGAGGTGGTCGCCGGCCAGCACGCCGAGACCGCCCGAATAGATCGGCAGGGCGGGGTGCAACCCGAATTCGGCCGAGAAGTAGGCCAGCCGCTTCTCACCCAGCCCCGGTTCGTGGCGCGAGACCCACGTCGGCGTCTCCGGCGAGAGCATCGCGTCGAAGTCAGCGATGACCCGGTCGAAGGCCGCCAGGAAGTGGTCGTCGGTCGCCAGTTCATCCAGCCGCGACACGCCGAGGCGGCGCAAGAACGGGACGGGATTATGGTTGCAGGCATCCCACAGCGTCGGGCTCATCCCCTGGAACAGGACCCTGGCCGGTTCATGCCAGCTCCACCAGAGGTTATAGGCGAGGTCGGCGAGGCGACCGAGACGCTCCGGCACCTCCACCCTCGGGCCGGAGGTGGCCGGCAGATGAGCTGTCATCGAAGGGGAACTCCTGGTTGGTGACCGCGCGGGACGATATCGCGACCCGGGTACCGTCCGTACCGGCGCGCCCCGGAGGGCGTCCCGAGGCGCCGGCCGGCTGGGCAGACGGCCGGGGCCCGGGGCCCCGCGCGGCAGCGACCCCGGTCAACTCGCCCGGGATCGAGCCGGCGATGTGGCGAGCCCCGGACCGTCCCCGGCACACGGCGGATCCCACTTCGTCCACGTCTTCCGAAGCCTAGCAGCAGACCCATGGCCCGTCCATGAACATGCTCCCCGGGTGGTCCGGGATGCGCGAGACCGCACCTGCCGCGGCCCGTCACGAGCACCGCCTGGCGTGTCACCGGGCGTCGATCGGGGCCATCCGGGGTGGATCGACGTCACCGGTGACCCCAAGCGAACCCGTCGCCGGTCACCACCCGGACCGCGCACGAGCGTCCGCACCGTCCGGGCTCCATCCCGGCCACCGCGCCCTTGACCGGCCCGACCCTCCCCGGGGACGCGGCCGATCGTGACGCGCGATCAGGGTGAATCGCCGGTGCCCCCCGGTGCGCGGTCGCATTCTCGACCGTGGGTCTGATGGCGGGGATGACGGACCCTCGATCCTGGCCGATTGGCCGACCCGCCGGTCGACACGGCCCATGTCACCCGATGATCGGCCCTTCCCGGGCCCGCCGGACGATGGCGCCGCGGGACCGTCTCGCCGCGGTGGAGGTCCAAAGCCGAGCGCTACCCGGGGGGGACCACCGGCCACAGGTTCAATTCCTGTGTCCAGGCCCGGGCCGGTTGGCCGAGCAAGAACACGATCGCGGCCGCCACGTCCTCCGGTTCGAGATAGGCCTTGCCGCCCGGATCGTCCCGTTTTGCCTCGGCCGATCCCCCCGCGAAATCGGTCAGGATCGAGCCGGGCACCACCGTGCTCACCTTGATCCCGTCCGCCCCGACCTCGGCCGCCAGCGACTGCATGAACCCGAGCAGGCCGAACTTCGAGGCACCGTAGGCGGCCAGGTTCGCGTACCCCTGTTTCCCCGCCCCGCTCCCGACCGCCACGATCGCCCCTCCGCCGCGCGCCCGCATCGGCCCGATCGCGGCCCGGGCCCACAGGAACACCCCGGTCAGGTTCGTCCGCAGCGTCTCCTCGAAATCGGCCACCCCATACCCCTCGACCGGCCCGTAGAGCCCGACCCCGGCCGCGCAGACCAACGCGTCGAGACCGCCCATGGCGTCCTCGACGGCGGCCATCGCCCGACCGACCGCCGCCTCGGCCCCGATGTCCCCGGGCAGGGCCAAGGCCCGCCCTCCCCGTCCCTCGACCATCGCGGCTGTCTCCCGGAGCGGCCCCTCCCGCCGCCCGACCAACCCGAGCGCGTACCCCTCGCCGGCCAACGCCACCGCGGTCGCCCGTCCCACGCCGCTGCCCGCCCCCGTCACCACCGCGACCCGGCCCCGACCACTCGCACGCCCAGTCTCGTCATTCATCGACGCCATACTCCCTCTGATACCGACCCGTATGATCCGTCGCCCATCGCCGAACGTTTGCCCCGATCCACGCGGTCGGCCCGATGCGGGCGAACGATGCCGTCCCGTCGGGACTCGTACGTCCGCCCCGGCTGTCACCGGTCGTCATCGGTCGTCACCGTTCGTCACGACCGTTTCCCACTGGTACCCGGCGCCGTGAAGGTCTGGACCGGGTTGCCGTGGCTCGTCGTGAACTCCTCGGCCGGGTGCCCGAGGTACTCCCCGATCACCCGTCGCCAGAATGACTGGGCCCGCGCGTTCTCCTTCATCTGGAGGACGTGCCACTGTCCGGGAAACCGGTCGAACACGGCCCGGGCCACCGCTCCCCCGATCCCCCGTCGCCGGTAGCGCCGCATCACGAAGAACTCGGCCAGGTACCACGTCGGTACCCCGGCGGCGAACATGCTCCGGTCCGAAACGATCGCGAACCCGGCCGGCTTCCCTCCCACCCGCAGCAGCAGCGGCGTGTGCGACGGGTCGGCCCAGAGCCCCCGGCCCCATCCCTCGTGGTCGAACATCCCGTTCTCCCCCACGTCCCACGACGCGAACCCGGTGAAGTCGTACAGGTACAACTC
>JBBJOE010000332.1:0-3573 GCA_037721765.1 Thermomicrobiales bacterium | reverse complement strand
TTGTTAATTTACAGGGTGAGGACGGCGGCGTCAAGTCCCAGACCCGTCGCAACATCGCGGGGTGCTGCCCGGCCAGGTCCCGGCGGCGAACACGCCCGGTCGAACGGTGCGCCGGCGTCACGGCCGGATCGACGCCGGTCACCGCGATGGGGGACGAACCGCGGGGGCGACTGGCTCGGGGTGAAAAACCAACATGGCGGGGTCCTCGGGTTGTGTTGCACCCCGCGGACCCCGCCATGCGAACGTATGGTATTGACGGGTCGGACGGCCCTCGCTAGGCCGCCACCCCGACCCCTACCCCGGCCGCGGCCACCTCGGCCGCGACGGCGGCGGCCACGAGGGCGGCGTTGATGAACGCCGCGGCCATGGCCCCGGACGACGCGGCGACGATGGCGTTCAGGGGACCGGCCGCGTCCCCCGCCACGTAAACGCCGGGCACGGTCGTCTGCCGGGTGACCGGATCGTGCGCGACGGTTCCGGGCATTGACACCATGGGGATCAACTCACGGACGATGTCGCACCCCAGCGCCTCGGCCAATCCGGACCGCTGGCGCATCGGGGGACCGTGGAACAGCGCGTCACGCTCGAGCGCCGGACCGTCCGTGAATACGATCTGCCGCAACCCGACGTGGTCGCCCGGCACCCCCTCCAGGCGCTCGATCGGCTCCTCACGCACGGGCACGCCGAGGGCACGGAGCGTTCGCCGGTCGTCCTCGCCCAGTTCCGCGTCACCATCGGTGAGGAGGACGAGGTCACGGCTCCAATTACGGATCAGCGTCAGGTAGTGCATCGCCATCGGTCCCTTGGCGAGGACCGCCAACCGGGAATCGCGGACCTCCCAGCCGTGGCAGTACGGGCAATGATAGACACCCTGTCCCCACAATGCCGCGAACCCCGCCGTGTCGGGCAGGTCGTCAACTACCCCGGACGCGAGCAAGAGCTTGTGGGCCCGCGCGCTCGACCCGTCGCCCAGGGTCACGGTGAAGTCGCCGTCCTCGCCGCTCCCGCCGGTCACCGAGCCGGACCGCACCTCGACATCCGGGTAGGGCGCCAGTTGGTCCCGGCCGATCCGCAACAATTCCAGGGGCGGGATGCCGTCGCGGGACAGGAACCCATGGACGCCCGACGACGGGGCGTTGCGCGGCGTGCCGGAGTCGACCACCAGCGTGCGCCGTCGCGAGCGGCCGAGCGTCAGCGCGGCGCTCATGCCCGCGATGCCACCGCCGACCACTACCACGTCGTATCGATCCCCACCTGTCCCGTTCGTCTCAGCCGTCGTCTCCGCCATCGTGTCGCGCACCGTATTCTCCCGTCTCTGACTCCGATGATCGCCGTTCCGGTCCCCCCACCGCGTGGTGCCCGGCGAGGAGGGGATGGAGGCGATCGGGAACGCCCCGGGCACCCCCGCGCGCGTCGCCGGTGGCCCCGCCCACGAAGAGCACATTGGCCTCCTCGTCGCCGAGGACTTCGAAGGCGTGTCGCAACATGCCGTCGAAGAAGGCGGCGTCGCCGGGTCCCAGGTCGGCGGTCTCGTCGCCGAGCGTGAGGCGGAGTCTGCCGGAGAGGACGTACAACCACTCCTGACCCTCGTGCCGGTGATCGCCGGTCGTGGCACGATCGACGGGGAAGGTGACCTTGACCGCCGCCAGGCCCGCCGGCCCCGCCGCCGGCATGAGCGGTTGGAATCGGAACCCCTCGCCCTCGTAGACGGGCGCCCGCGCCCCCCGGACCACCATCCCGGCCCGGACCGGGCTCGATTCCCCGAGCAGATCCGAGACGGAGACGCCCAGCCCAGCCGCCACGTTGAGGAGCGCGGGAAGCGACGGCTGCCTGGCCCCCGATTCCAACCGGGACAGGTGCGGGACGGAGATCCCGCTCGTCCTGGCCAGGTCGTCGAGCGTCATCGCCCGCGCCCGTCGCAGCCCCTGCAACCGCGGCCCGACATCGGCGAGTAGGTCCGCTACGACCCGCGCGGGTTGACCGTTCGCTCCGCCTAATGCCTCCACGGCCAATATTACCTCCTTGGTAATTTTGTTGTCAATGATTGGCGGGGTTGGTGACAGGATCGTCGCTCCCAGCCCTCCGGCGAACCATCGGCCATCGTCTCCGCCTAATGATCGATCACGGGCACGCACCGATCGAGATGCCGGGCTCCCCCGAGGGGGCATCGGTGCCGCCTGGACCCCGCCGTGGCAGCATGACGCGGTTTTCCCCGGCGCCCTCTCTCGTCCTCGCCCGCCAGTTTGACGCTCCCGGTGGCCCTACCGGATACTCGTGACAAATCGCACAGAGTCGTATGGCGTGACGCGGGATGGCCCGGGACTTTCAAGCGGGATGCGTAAGATGTCCAAACATGCGGCGCGAGGATCCTGGATGGCCGGTGAATCGACCGACGAGGCGGCATGGCCTCCCAGACCGGGCGACGATCCGACGAACGTTTTCCTTCGTCCGGCGGAAGGCGCGATGGGCGGACCGTTCAGCGGTTCGATCGGGCGTACTCCCTCGAACAGGTCAGACGCCAACGGGACACGCGAGAGCGGGTCCGGCCCGGCCGGGACCGGCTCCGCGGGCATCGTTCCATCTGACCCCGCCGCCCCGGAGGCCGTCGCGGACCCCGTGACGAGTTCCAGATCCGGGAGCGGCGCCGGGGCCGCCATCGCGTCGGTCGCCAGCGACCTCGACCACTCCCTCCATCCCGACCGCTCCCCGCGCCTTCCCGCCGCGCCCCCGTCCCGCTCGACGATCCCCGACATCGTGATCCGGCGCCTGCCGATCTATGTGAGGACGCTGAGGGATCTCGCCCGGGAGGAGGTGGCGTCGGTCTCGTCCGAGGACCTGGCCGAGCGGATCGGGGTCACGGCCGCCCAGATCCGCCGCGACCTCTCCTATTTCGGCCGGTTCGGCACCCAGGGCAAGGGCTACGAGACCGGCTACCTGGCGGAGGCGATCGCCAGGATCCTCCGGCTCGACCGGCAATGGGACGTGGCCCTGGCCGGGCTCGGCAACCTGGGCCGGGCGATCGTCAACTACCGCGGCTTCGGCCCCTCCTCATTCGACGTGGTGGCCCTCTTCGACGCCAACGCCGGGCACGTCGGCCAGGAGATCGCCGGCCTGGCAGTGCTTGGCCACGACCGGATCACCGACGAGGTCCGGGCACGGGGCATCAGGATCGGGATCGTCGCCGTGCGGGCCTCCGCCGCCCAGGACGTCACCGACCGGATGGTCGCGGGCGGCATCCAGGCGATCCTCAATTACGCCCCGGTCGTCCTCAAGGTCCCGCCTGGCGTGACGGTGCGCGAGATAGACCCGGTCAGCGCCCTGCAGTCGATGACGTACTACGTCGATGAGGCCGAGGAGAGCGGGTCGGCCGGACCGATGGGCCACGTGTCAGGAGCCGGGGCCAATGCCGTGGCCAATGGCATCGCGGAGGCCGTGGCAGGAAGCAAGGGGCCAGACGCCAGGGACACCTCCCGGACACCGTGACTCGCTCCGTCGCCCGATGCCCTCGCGGCGCACGGTAGTGGTAGCTGCCGGCCCGGGACGGACAGTCGCCGCCCGGTCGGATACCGGAGT
>JBBJOE010000331.1:0-3598 GCA_037721765.1 Thermomicrobiales bacterium | reverse complement strand
GATGCGCTGCTCGACGGTGGCGACCTCGCCCCGGGCCCGTTCCGTCAGCAGGGCTACGGCGCCCCGGGCGGCGGCTCCTTCCTGGGCGGCGGTCCGGGCCGCCTCGGCCACCTGGCCCGCCCGTTCGGCGTCGCGCTGGGCCTGGCGGAAGCGGGCCTCCAGCGGTGCCCGCCCCGCGACGGCCGTCTCCCGGGCCCGATCGACCCGCTCTGCCTCGGCGGCCAGGCGCTCGAGTTGGCTCGTGACCGCCTCGAGTTCCCCCTCGACCCGGGCCAACCGTTCCCTTCGCACCGTCAGCTCGTCGGTCAGGGCGGCGGCCCGGGCCTGGAGGGACGCCTCGCGGCGCCGCTCGGCCCGGTGGCGTTCGTCCAGCGCGGTCAGGGTCTGCCGGGCGTCCCCCAGGGCGCGCTCGGCCTCGACCAGTGCCGTGCCATCGTCGCTCGACCCAGCCGAGGCCGCCTCATACCGGGTGCCCAAGGTGGCGATCTCCCCCGCCAGGCGGTCCTCGTCGCTGGCGATCTCGGCCCGTTCCCCCCCGCGGGCGGCAGCCGCCGCTTGGGTCGTCTCTAGGCGACGCTCGTCGTGCTGCCGCTCCCGGTGGAGGTCGGCCAACCACTTCGCCAGGCGCTCCCGCTCCCGTTCCCGTTCGGCCCGGGCGGCGACCAGGGCGGCCCGGGCGATGGTCAGCCGCTGGCGCTCGGCCTCATGCCCCTGGCGGTCGGCGGTCGCCCGGCCGAGGTCGGCGGCGGCGGCCTCCCGTTCCCCGTCCAGGGCCGCGATTGCCCGGGGCAACTCGCGCAGGTCCCGCTCCCGGACCAGGGTGCCGCTCTCCCGCGCGGCCGACCCGCCCGTCACCGACCCGCCCGCCCGGGCGATCTCGCCCCGCAGGGTCACCGTGCTCCACCCCCCCGGCAACCGGGCCAGGCTGCTCCGGGCGGCGGGCAGGTCATCGACCACCAGGACCCGGCCCAACAACCCCCCGACTACCGCCGCCAGGTCCGGCGCCGCCGTGACCAGGTCGGTGGCCACCCCGATCACCCCCGGCGCCCCGAGCAGGCCGGCGGGCAACGGGCCCGCTCGGCCGCCCCGGACCGTGTCCAGCGGCTGGAAGGTGACGCGACCCGCGTTCTGCCGCTTCAGGAAGGCGATCGCCGCTTCGGCATCGGCCCAGGTCTCGACCACCACGTCCTGGACATGACCGCCGAGGGCGACCTCGATGGCCGTCTCGTGGGGAGCCTCGACCTCGACCAACGACGCCAGGGCCCCTCGCACGCCCGCCAGGGTTCCGGCCTCCCCGGCCTGGAGGGTGGCCCGCACCCCGGCGTAGAGACCGGTGCCGCTCTCGCGCATCCGGCGCAGCACCTCCAGGCGACTGATCGCCTGGTCCCGCCGCCGGTCGATGGCCGCGACGGCCTCCCGGGTCCCGCCCTCCGCCTCCGCGAGGCCGGCGATGGCCTCGGCGGCGGCGGTCAGGTCCCGGTCCAAGCCGGTCCCGGATGCGACATCGGTCGCCTCGGCCCGATCCGTCGCGGCCAGGTCGGCATCGAGGGCGGCGATCCGTGCCAGGCGCTCGGCCAGGGCCGCCCGGGCCCGCTTCGCCTCGGCGGCGTCGGTCTCGGCGCGCTGGTCGAACAGGGCCCGGCGGCGCTCCAGGTCGGTCGCCGCCCGCTCGGCGTCGCGCAGGTCCCGGCCGAGGCGGTCTCGCTCCCGCTCTCGCTCGGCCCGGGCTTCTCCGATCCGGGCGACATCGTCCCCGTACCGGGCCACATCCGCCCGGGCCCCTTCGACCTGGCCAGTGAGTCCGGACAGGCTCGCGGCCACGGCGACGACCTCGGCCGTGACCGCCTCGACCTGCTCGTCCAGGCCGGAGCGGGTCTCGACCATGTCCCGCAGGCCCCGGGTCAGGGCGGCGTGCCGCTCCGCCGCCAGGTCGCGCCCGTGGGCCACCTGCCGGGCCTGGTCGGCGGCGTCCTGGACGTGGACATCGTGCAGGGCCAGCGCGGCCCGTGCCTCCTCGACCGCGGCCCGGGCGGCGGCCGCCGCCACCCGGGCGCGTTCCGCCTCGGCCTGCCCCGCCTCGTCCCGGCGCCCGGCGGCGGCGTCTTCCGCCTCCGCCTCCGCCAACCGGCGTTTCGCCGCCCGCAGCAAGGTCCGGTAATGCGAGCGCTGGAGCGTGAGCAACCGGTCGTGGACGCCCTGCCACTCCCGGGCCTGGCGGGCCGAGCGCTCCAGGGTCCGCAGCCGGGGCCCCAACTCCGAGAGCAGGTCTTCGAGCCGGGTCACATTGGCGTCGGCCTCGGCCAGGCTACGCTCGGCCTCGACGGCCTTGATCCGCAGGCCGGACAGGTCGGCGGCGTGCTCGAAGAGGCTCCTCCGGTCTTCGGCCCGCAGGCTGAGGGCGGCATCGACCAACCCCTGCCCGACGACGGTGTGACTCTGGCCGAGCGAGGCCGTCAGGGCGTGGACATCCTTCAGCCGAACCCGGCGGCCGTTAATCAGGTACTGGGTCTCGCCGGAGCGGAAGGCCCGGCGACTGACGGTGACCTCGGTGAACGGGGTTTGGAGCCAGCCGGTCCGGTTGTCGAAGGTGACGGCGACCTCGGCCATCCCGGCCGGGGCCCGACCAGTCCCCCCGGCAAAGATCACGTCCTCGGTCTTCTTACCGCGCAGGGCGCTCTGGCTGGTCTCCCCCAGCACCCAGCGGATGGCGTCCGCGACATTCGATTTCCCGCTGCCGTTCGGCCCGATCACCGCCGTGATGCCCGGCTCGAAGCTGAACGTCGTCCGGGTCGCGAAGCTCTTGAACCCCTGCAGTTCCAGACGGGTCAACCGGGGCGCCGGCACCCCACCCCCGGCGGGCACGGCATCATCGCCGGGCGCCGAGATCGCTCCCGCCACGAGCTCGACCGTCACCATCGGTGCCGCTCACCGAGCGGCGCCCTCCTCGGGGCGGGCAGCACCACGACGCGGCCAAGCCTGGCCCCCCGGCGACCAAGCGCTCCTGTTTCCCGTCCACCGCGCGGGGCGGCCGGTGTCATCGTCCGTGCTTCGGGTCGCGTTCCCATCGTGGCAGGATGGTAGCATCGTCCCCCGGGACCGTCCAAACCTGGCGGGGCTGTCGACCGCGGGGCGTCCGAAACGGGGCGCCCGTGGAGGCAGGGCCATGTTGGCTGGGCGGGGTCGTTCCGAGGACCGCGGGCCCCGGGAGCCGCGCCCAAAACGAGAGTTCATGTCGCGAACGGCGGGAGAATACGAGATCCTCCCCTACACGGAATGTGGCGTTCCGCCCGGAAAGGTCGCCCCGTCGCCCCGTGTGGTCAGGGCGGTCAGGGCGGTCGATCCAGCACACAGAGCACGCCGGGGAAGACCTCGTGTCCTGCCGCCGTTCGCGGCGGCACGGGACGTCGTGCTCGATCCTCACCGGGCACCATTTCGCCTCGTGCCATGGGGTGGGATGTGCCGCTCGGCTTACCAGACACGAGGATACGGGCGCCCACCGGCATCCGAACCCGAACCCACCAACGAGAGGATGGACGCCGTGCCACTGGGACTCTCCTCGGGCGCCTTCTACCCCGACGTCGCCACCGAGGACACCCCG
>JBBJOE010000330.1:0-3598 GCA_037721765.1 Thermomicrobiales bacterium | reverse complement strand
GTCAGCGCCGTTCGGTCTCGTCGAGGCGGGGGTCCCAGGCCTCGTTGAAGCCGTCGGCGACGAGGTTGACGCCGACGACGGTGAGGAGCAGGGCCAGGCCGGGGAAGACCGACATCCACCAGGCGAGCTGGAAGAAGGGCTGGGCGTCGTTGAGCATCGAACCCCAACTGACGTAGCTGCTGTCGCCGAGGCCGAGGAAGCTCAGGCCCGCCTCCACCAGGATCGCGCCGCCCACCTGGAGCGCGGCGTTGACGATCACGGCTGGCAGGGCATTGGGCAGCACGTGCTTGACCAGCATCCTCGGTGGGGCCGCGCCGATGGCCCGGGCCGCGACCACGAACTCGCGCTCCCGGAGGGAGAGCATCTGGGCCCGGAGGAGCCGCGCCGTGCTGGGCCAGAACGTCAGGCCCAGCAACAGGACGATGGTGAACAGGCTCCCCCCGAAGAAGGTGGCGATGATGATGGCGAGGAAGAACCGGGGCAGGATCTGGACCAGTTCGGTGAGACGCATCAGGGCGTCGTCGACGAACCCGCCGAAGAAGCCGGTGACGCCGCCGACGACGATGCCGCAGGCGGTGGAGATCAGCGCGACCGTCGCGCCGACGAAGAGCGAGACCCGGGCGCCGTGGAGGACGCCCGACAGGATGTCGCGCCCGAGGTCGTCCGTGCCCAGCGGGTGCGCCGCCGACGGCGGTCGCAACGCCGGCCCCGCCCCGACGAGCGGGTCGCTCGGCGCCAACTGGGTGGCGAAGAGGGCGGCGAAGGCGATCGGGAGCAGCAATGCCAGGCCGGCCGGGCCCGTCGGCTGGCGCCGGAAGCGGACCCACCAGCGGGGCGTGCGCCCCGTCGCCCGGCCATGCGTGCCGAGCTGATCAGCGTCGCCTGTCGCCGTGGCCTGGCCCACCAGGGCCGGGGCCACCTGCATCCCCTCGCGCCTCACGCGTACCTCACGCGGGGGTCGAGGAAGGCGTAGGTGACGTCCGTGACGATGTTCATGACGATCACGCTGGTCCCGACCAGCAGGAAGATGCCCATCAGCAACGGGTAGTCGCGGTTGAGGGTGGCATCGTAGAGGAGACGGCCGAGGCCGGGCCAGGCGAAGATGATCTCGGTCAGGACCGCCCCGGTGAAGAGCGACCCGATGTCACCCCCGACCACCGTCACGACCGGGAGCAGGGCGTTGCGGAGCGCGTGGCGGGTGGCGACCCGGGCGGACGAGAGCCCCTTCGCCCTAGCCGTGCGGGCATAGTCCTTGGACAATTCCTCACGCATCCCGGTACGGGTCAGGCGGGTGATCAGGGCCAGGTGGAGCAGGCTGAGGGTGGCCACGGGTAGGGCGAGGTGGCGGAGGAGGTCGATGGCCCGGGCGAGGCCCCGGTAATCCTCCCGGGCGGTCTCCATCCCCTGGACCGGGAACCAGCCGAGCCGGACGGCAAATAGCAGCACCAGCAGTTGGCCGAGCCAGAACGCCGGCATCCCGTACCCGAGCAGGGTGACCAGCAACACCGAGCGGTCCGTTGCCGATCGCGCCCGCCTGGCGGTGACGAGGCCCAGCCAGATCCCCACGACGGTGGAGAGGGCGAGCGACACGCCCATCAGCAGCAACGTCGGCGGCAGGCGGGCGAAGATGACCTCGAAGACGGGGCGCCCATAGGCGTACGAATAGCCGAACTCGCCCCGCAAGATGCCACGCAGGTAGAGCACCAGTTGGGACGTGACCGGCTGGTCCAGGCCATATTTTGCCCGCATCGCCTCGAAGTATTCGGTGTCTCCCCCGTCTCCCGCGAGCAGCGTGATCGGGTCGCCCGGCGCCAGGTGGACGAGCGAGAAATTCACCACGATGACGCCGAGCAGCAGGGGGACGGCCTGGAGCAGACGGCGCAGGATGTAGCGAGTCAGGTTGGAGGACATCGCACCAGCCGGCGATCACCCGGGGAGAAAATCGGTTCTCCCCGGGCGACCGTCACGATCAGTCGGCGCCGGCTTCGGTCCAGGCCGTCTCGGCGAAGTGGCCCGACCAGTGCTGGAAGCCGTGGAACTCGGAACTGAAGGCCCGCAGCCCCTCCGTCTCGATCAGCCAGATGTACGGGACCTCCGCGGTGAGGATGGTCTGGATCTCGGAGTAGGCCGCGGCGCGCTCGGCGGTGTCGAGGGTGGATGCCGCCTCGTCGAACAGGCGATCGATGTCGGGGTTGCTGTAGGCGGCGCCGTTCGAGAACGGGATCGGCCGGATGTTCCGCGAGTCGTAGACCCGCCGGACGCCGATCTCGGGGTCCGTGCCGTTGCAGTAGGAGACGATCCCGAGGTCGAAGTCGCGCTCGACGAAGACGCGGTCGGTGGCCGCGTTGAAGTCGAGCGACACGTCCTCGACCTCGATGCCGACCTCGGCCAACTGCTCGCGGAGGATCTCCCCGTACCGGTCGAAGGTGTTGGGGTGGGGGAAGACGAGCGTGAACCGGTTGCCGTCGGCGTCCGCCGTCAGGCCGGCGCCGTCGAGCAGTTCCTTGGCCCGCTCCACGTCGTACTCATACGTCGTCACGTCCGGATCGTAGAACTCCGTCATCCGGCTGGAGATCGGCCCGGTGGCGACCCGGCCGGAGCCGAACACGATCTGCTCGAGCATCCGGTCCCGGTCGATGGCGTGGTAGATCGCCTGGCGCACCTCGGGCTGGTCGAGGGGGGTGTTCTCCAGGTTGAAGACGAGGGTGTTGATGCAGAGTGCGCCGCCCGGCGAGGCGGGAGCGTTCACCGTCGAGATGCCCTCGGCGGTCGCCAGGATCTCCTGCTGGGCCGGTGTCGTGTTCCAGGCGTAGTCGACCTCGCCCTGCTGGAGCGCCTGGAGGGCGGAGTTCGCCTCTGGGATGACCCGGAACACGACGCGGTCGAGGTACGGCAGCCCGTCCTTGAAGTAGTCCTCGTTGCGCTCCAGCGTGACTTGGTCGCCCTGGGCGTATTCGACGAACCGGAACGGTCCCGTCCCGACCGGCGTCAGGTTGGCCTCGGCCGTGGTGGGGTCGGTCCCCTCATAGATGTGCTTGGCTACGATCGGCGCCTCGGTCACGTCGAGCCGTTGCAGGAGCGGGGCGTAGGGCTGCTTGAAGCGCATCACGACGGTCAGGTCGTCGGGGGTGTCGATGCCGTCGAGCGCGGGGCCCAACGCGGCGGCGGTGCGCGAGTGGTACTCGAGCAGCACCTCCTCGAAGGAGAACTTCACGTCGGCCGAGGTGAACGGCGTCCCGTCGTGCCACAGCACACCGGGGTGCAGGTTGAAGGTGTAGGTCGTCCCGTCCTCGCTGATATCCCAGCTATCTGCCAGGTCGGGGACCGGATCGAGGTTCTCATCGAGCCCGACGAGGCCATTGAAGATGGAGTCGGCGACGACGTGCTGGGTGAACCCGGTCGTGATCGCCGGGTTGAAGTGACCGGGGTCGCTCGCGATCGAGACGACCAGCGTGCCACCCGCCACGGGCTCCGGCGTCGCGTCCTGAGCTGCGGCCACGGGTGTCAACGTCAGGATGCCCACGAGGGCCAGGCTTAACACGCGCCACAGGCCGCCCGGAAGGGTGCCCGCGTGGATTCGACGGTACGTCATCGTTCC
>JBBJOE010000329.1:0-3611 GCA_037721765.1 Thermomicrobiales bacterium | reverse complement strand
AGGGGATGTCGCCGCTGGAGGCCCTGACGAAACTGTACGAACTGCAACGCCTGGCGCGGGACGCGGGGAAGTGAGGGCGGCAAAGTGATTGGGAATGGGTCGACCGGGTTGCCGGGGGTCGCGTTGCCATCATGTGACACCGATCACCGGACGGCGGGAGGACTCGAGGTCCTCCCCTACGAATGGGTAGGTAATTCTGGAAGTATGTGTCACGAAAAACGAGATACCAGACGTTCGAACCCTGAAGGGGGGATATTGTGTCCTCCCGCCTTCACGGGTCATGATGTGACGAATGAACGGACCGCGTCTGGTGAACAGCGATACGCCCATCGCGACGATGGCGGTTGACCGCGTCCTTTTATGGCTTGCCGTACCGGTCCCGGTCAGAGGCGGATCACCGACCTTAACGTCTCGCCGCGTTCCATCGCCGCGAAGGCCGGTTCGACGTCGTCGAGGCCGATGACCTTGGTCACCACCCGGTCCAGGTCGAGGCGGCCCTGCCGGTACCACTCGGCGAGCATCGGGAAATCGCGGGTCGGCAGGCAGTCGCCGTACCAGGAGACCCGCAGCGAGCCGCCCAGGTCGAAGAACTTGCCGACCGGAAGTTCCATCGTCGCCGAGGGACCGGCCACCCCGATGATGACGCAGGTCCCCGCCAGGTCGCGGCAGAACAGCGCCGTCTCCAGGGTGTCGATCCGACCGGCGGCCTCGAACGAATGGTTGACCCCGAAGCCGCCGGTGATCGCCTTGATCGCGGCGACCGGGTCTCCTTCGCGGGCGTCGACGGTGTGGGTGGCGCCGAACTCCTTGGCCCAGGCCAGCTTGCGCGGGTCGACATCGACCCCGATCACCGTGGTCGCCCCGGCCAGCAGGGCGCCCATGATCACCGAGTCCCCGACCCCGCCGCAGCCGATCACGGCGACGCTGTCGCCGGCCCGGACGTTCGCCGTGTAGAGGGCCGCCCCGACGCCGGTCATCACGCCGCAGCCGATCAGGCTCATCTGCTCCTTGGGGAGCGCGGCATCGACCTTGATCGCCTGCTTGGAGTGGACCACGGTGCGGTCGCAGAACGTCCCGATGCCCAGGATCGGCGTCAGCGTCAGGCCATCGTGGGTGAGCATCCCCGGCTTGGCGTTGAGCGAGGCGGCGCAGAGGTGTGGCTTACCGGCCAGGCAGAAGCGGCAGGCGCCGCAGGGCGCCCGCCAGGCCAGGATGACGTGGTCGCCCTCGGCGACGTTGGTGACGCCCTCGCCGGCGCGCTCGATGACCCCGGCCCCCTCGTGGCCGAGCAGGAACGGGAAGCCGGAGGTGCCGAAGACGCCGTTCTTGGCCGAGAGGTCGGTGTGGCAGACGCCGCTGGCCACGATCCGGACCAGCACCTCGCCGGGACCCGGCGGCGCCATCGTGAACTGCTCGATCGCGCTCGGCGCCCCCGGCTCCCGCGCGATCGCCCCCCGGGCCGTGATTCGTTCCCCGCCCTCCGCCATCTCGTTCCCTCCCTTGGCTCGTTTGCCACCGGTCACCGGTGACCGCTGAGGGGCGCATGCTGGGGGGTGGGGGATAGACTGTCAAGGAGCGTCGCCGGATGACGCCGACCTGTCCTGCTAGGCCGTTGCCATCGCTCGCACGACGGGCGGCGACATCGTGATCTGGACCGGGACTCGTGGGGACGGCCTGGCGAGCGCCGGCCCGGCCGTGCGATGCTCTGCCCTGGCGTGACCCGTTTCTCGCCATCCGACCGCCTGAGCCAGCGAGGACCGACCATGGCCGAGACGACCGCTTCTCCCGACACTGCGATTCCCCCCGCCACCGGGGCGATCCCCGCCCGGCACGAGGTCCCGGTCGAGATGACCTGGGACGTCGCCAGCGTCTTCCCAGACGATGCGGCCTGGGAGGCCGCCTTCGTGGCGGCCGAGGGCCGGTTGGCGGAGATGGCCGCGCTCCGGGGCCGCCTAGCGACCTCGGGCGAGGCGCTGCTGGCCGCCCTGGCGCTGCGGGACGACCTGTACCAGGCGATCGACCGGGTCTACACCTACGCCGACCTGCGGTTCTCGGAGGACGCCGGCAACCGGCGGTACGCGGCGGCGGCCGACCGGGCCGGCGGGCTGCGTTCCCGCTTCGCCGCCGCCGTGGCCTGGGTCGATACCGAGCTCCTCGACGTTCCCGCCGAGGGATTCGCGGCCTGGGTCGAGGGGACGCCCGGCCTGGCGGCCTATCGCCACGCCGTCCGCCGGGTCCATGACGCCCGCGACCACATCTTGCCGGCCGAGACCGAGGAGTTACTGGCCCGGGTCAGCGACGCCCTCAACACCGCCAGACTGGTCCACACGAACCTGGAGGACAACGACCTGCCCTTCGGCACGATCACCGACGAGGCGGGCGAGACCGTCCCCCTGGCGCAGGGCAACGTCGAGCGGTACCTGGCTAGCCGGGATGCCCGCGTCCGGCGCGAGACCTGGGACGTCGCGGCCGACGCCTACCTCGCGTTCGCCGATACCTTCGCCGCCGCCTACGCCGGCAGCGTCAAGCGCGACGTTTTCTATGCCACGACGCGCGGCTACGGTTCGGCGCTGGAGGCGGCACTGGCCCCAAACCAGATCCCGGTCGAGGTCTTCCACAACCTGGTCGACACCGTCCGCGCCAATTTCCCCACCTGGCAGCGTTACTTCCGCGTCCGGCGCCGATTCCTGGGCGTCGAGACCCTGACCCCGGGCGACCTCGCCGCGCCGCTGGCGACCGACCCGCCGCACGTCCCCTTCGCCGCCGGGGTCGAGATGGTCCTCGCCTCGCTGGCGCCGATGGGCGAGGCCTACGTCGAGATCAACCGCCGGGGCGTCGCCGACCGGTGGGTCGATGCGCTGCCGAACCGGGGCAAGGGGGGCGGCGCCTTCAGCAATGGCACCAAGGGCACCCACCCCTTCATCAGCATGAACCACCACGACGACATCGGCAGCGTCAGCACCCTGGCCCACGAGTTGGGCCATTCCCTCCACACCTACCACGCCACCCGCGCCCGGCCGATGGCCTACTGGCCCTACTCGATGTTCGCCGCCGAGACGGCGTCGAACCTGCACCAGGCCCTGATGGGCCGCTACCTGCTCGGGCGCGACGCCGGCTGGGATTGGGAGGTGTCGGTGCTGGAGGAGAGGATGGCGAACTTCCTCCGGTACCTGTTCATCATGCCGATCCTGGCCCGCTTCGAGCTGGACTGCCACGGCCGGGTCGAGCGCGGCGAGGCCCTCACGGCCGGGGAGATGGGCGAGACCCTGGCCGGGTTCTACGCCGAGGGGTACGGCGACGCGGTCCGCTTCGACACCGACCGGACCGGCATTACCTGGGCCCGGTTCAGCCACCTCTACACCCCGTTCTACGTATTTCAGTACGGGACCGGCATAGCTGCCGCCTCGGCCCTGGCCGAACGCATCCTGGACGAGGGCGAACCGGCCCTGGCTCGCTACATCGCCTTCCTCGAAGCGGGCGGCGACGGCTACCCGATCGAACTGCTGGACGAGGCCGGGATCGACATGCGTTCCCCCGAACCGATCGAGCGGGCCTTCGCCCTGATGGCGAGCTACGTCGATCGCCTGGAGGCGCTGGCCAGCGAACGGGGG
>JBBJOE010000328.1:0-3616 GCA_037721765.1 Thermomicrobiales bacterium | reverse complement strand
GAGTTCGTCTACCACCTTCGAAACCCGGACCCGAATAAGCGGGGGACGTGACGGACGGTCGCCCCGGGATGATCTCGACCGCGCCGACGACGTGATACGGTGGCGCGCGGCGGGTGATGCTGCCGTGCCCCCGAACTCGATCGGTTTCCGAGGATGGTCTCCCGGGCGTTTGCTAGTATGGGAGCGTGACGAGTGGTCTGATGCTATCGAATGGGTTGCGAGGGGGAATCGATGATCCGGACACTATCGTCCGATGATCCTACGCCGCAACGGGATACCCTGATCGACCAGGTCAACGAGCAGGGTGACGAGGTCATGGTCGAGAGTCACGGCAAGCCCAAAGTCGCGGTCATCTCGATCGAAGCGTTCGAAGAAACGCAGATGCTCCGCGAGCAGAAGCGACGGGCCGATGTCCTGACAAGGTTGCGGGCTCTGCAAGAGAGTCTAGAACGTCGCCAACGAGACCTGACCGAAGAACGGGCGATGGCACTGGCCGACCGCTTCTCCCACGAGTTCGTCGATGAATTGGCGGCCGAGGGGAAATTGACCTTCGAGCGTGATCAACAACCACCTTCGTAATTCGGGCGTTCCTTGACTCCAATGTGTTTTTCAGTTACCTGTTGTTCCCGGCTGCCAGTGGTGCACCGGATGTCATCGTTCGGGCTGGCATCGCTGGGACCTACTCGTTGTTGACGAGCGAATCACTCATCAGCGAGTTCCGACGCGAGGTCGCGACGAAGCCATACGTGATGTCCCACATCGCCCCGGACGACCTGCTCATGCTGACGATGTTGCTCACCGAGAACGCGACGGTCGTGCCAGAGATCCCCGAGCCGTACCCAGCCGTCGGGGTGGACCGCAAGGACGATCACCTCTACGCCCACGCCCTGCTCGGCCAGGCCGACTACCTCGTCTCCGGTGACGACCACCTGATGCGTGTGAGACACATCGACGAGGTACGCATCATTAGTCCGGCCGAATTTCTGGATGCCTTAGGTCAGGAGGGTCTCATACCCGACAGGTGACATCCTCGCAGTTCGTCATGGATGGTCGAGGGCCAGGCGAGATGGACTACGGCACCGCCAGCATCCGGTCTAGGGCGACCAGGGCGTCGCGGCGGATGGCGGGGTCGACGGTGATCTCGTTGACGACCTGGCCTTCGACCAGGTGCTCCAGGACCCAGAGGACGTAGGCCGGGTGGACCCGGTACATGGTCGAGCAGGGGCAGATCACCGGATCGAGACAGAAGACGTGCTTGTCGGGGAACTCGGCGTCGAGGCGGCGGACCAGGTTGATCTCGGTCCCGACCGCCCAGGTGGTCCCGGCGGGGGCGTCGCGGATCGCGTCGATGATGTATTCGGTCGAGCCCGCGTCGTCGGCGGCCTGGACGACCTCCAGGCGGCATTCGGGGTGGACGATGATCCGGACGCCCGGGTGCTCGGCCCGGGCCATCTCGATCTGCTCGACGCTGAACCGGGCGTGGACCGAGCAGTACCCCTTCCAGAGGATCACGGTCGCGGCCCGCAGGGCCTCCGGGGTGTTGCCGCCGAGGGGCAGGAACGGGTCCCAGATCACCATCTCGCCTGTCGGGATGCCGGCCGCGACGCCGGTGTTGCGCCCCAGGTGCTCGTCGGGGAAGAAGAACAGCTTCTCGCCCCGCCCGAAGGCCCAGTCGAAGACACGGGGCGCGTTGGAAGAGGTGCAGACGATGCCGCCGTTGCGGCCGCAGAACGCCTTCAGGGCGGCAGCCGAGTTCATGTACGTGATGGGGACAACGCCGTCGATGCCCAGACCGGCCAGTTCTGCCCAGGCCCGCTCGACGTCTTCGGCCTTGGCCATGTCGGCCATCGAGCAGCCAGCCTCGAGGTTCGGCAGGATCACTCGCTGGTGGGGTCCGGAGAGGATATCGGCGCTCTCGGCCATGAAGTGAACGCCGCAGAACAGGATGAACTCGGCCCCGGTCTGGTTGGCGGCCTGCTGGGAGAGTTTGAAGGAGTCGCCACGGAAGTCGGCGAACTGGATCACCTCATCCCGCTGGTAGTGGTGGCCGAGAACCACGAGGCGGTCGCCCAATTGGTTGCGCAGGGCGCGGATGCGACTGTCCCGCTCGATCGCGTCCATCTTGAAGTAGGCGCGGGGGATACGTCGCTGCTCGGCGGAATGGACCCCGTAGCGCTCGAGCCGGTCGTAGGCCCCGACCCCCTCCTCGGGGACACAGGCGGCCGGTTCGAGTTGCGCGTTCACGAGCCAGCGGGAGAGACGATCGGTGTCGGGCGCGGTCAGGTCAACCACCATCAGGTCGTGCTCTCAGTGCCCATGTCGCGCGGGTCGCCCCATCATCGCCACGGGCATCAGGCGAAGATCATTCGCCAGTGGGCCGGGCTACCTCGGATCCGCGCCAGAGATGCGCGGGCGGTGCCATCAGCCCGTTAACTGTAGGCCCGTCGCGAGTAAATGTCAATGTGACACTAAGTCGGTCCGGAGGCGCGACCGGGCGCTCGCGACGTGCCCCGGGATACCGATTTCGCCCCCCCGGACCGCCGGCCGCACGGACGGGACCACGCGCCAGTCCATCGATCCGCGGTCTTTCCGATCCGGATTGGTGTCGCGCCGATCCGTCGTCACCCGGCGGCGCGCCGGGGATCACTCGCCGGTCAGCCAGGCCCCGGCGTCCGAACGGAGACCGGCGAGGCGGTCCCGCGCATCGGCCCAGGCCCCGGCGGCGATCCCCTCCTGAACGGCGACGATGCCCGGCCCGGCGATATAGCCGCTGAGGGTCTCGCCCTCCAGGACAGTCCGGACCGGCCACCAGGTCAGGCCGTCGGCGTCCTCCCCGGGGCCGGTCACCTCCAACCGCGCACCGCGTTCGAGCGGTGCGAGGGGCACGGCGTCGAGGCCGGGACCGGCCCGCATGGTGTAGACCTCCTCCGCGACGCGGGCCGTCGCCCCGGTGTCCAGGGTCGCGGCCCGGGACAGCAGGGCCTCCGGCCCGCGCAGGGCGACCAGCGTCCCGGCCAACACGACATTGGCGAGCAGCAGCAGGAACGCGAGGCGGGCCGCCAGGCGCCGGAGCCACCGCGTCCGGCGGACGACCCGGCCGCCGACCCGGTAGGGCAGGCCGAGGAACCGGCTCGCCCGGCCTCGCCGGGGTCGCTCCTCGATGATCAGGCGGGGGGGCGGGCCGGGTGGCCATCCGGGGGGGAAGGGCGCCGGCGGGACATCCCCGGCGGCGAGCGGGCCGCCCGGTTCATCGGCGGGGGAACGCCAGGGATCGGCCGGCGCGGACCGGCGGAACCCGCCGGGGATGGGAGAGCGGGGCCGGGCGGGGGGGGCATCGATCAGGGCGACCGGGGCCGTGGTCGCGGAACTGCTCAGGGTCCGGTCCTCGACGGCGGCCCGGAACAGGCGGGCGAACGCGGGCGTGGCCCGGTAGCGGTCGGCCGGCGCCTTGGCCAGGGCCCAACCGACCACGTCGTCCAGGGACTCGGGCAGGTCCAGGTCCGGCCGGGCGACGCTGACCGGGCGAGGGGCCCGATGGAGGTGGGACTCGATCACGTCGCGCTTTGCCAGGCCATCTCCCTCGGCCGAGAACGGGGGCGAGCCGGTCAACAGCTCG
>JBBJOE010000327.1:0-3616 GCA_037721765.1 Thermomicrobiales bacterium | reverse complement strand
TAGGCGACTTCGGTATCTCCGACCTGGATAACGATCTGGGTGAACGGCGCCTCGGCCTCCGGGGCGAACGCCGGGAAGGCACCGATGCAGCCAACGTTCGTCAAGCCCGCGAGGTCGACATCCGTGGATGCCGGGTTGCTGAGGTCCTGGTCACCGAACGGGAACGTGTCCGGGAGGCTGACCGGCACACCGCCGTCCAACTGGACGAAGCGCAGCAGCCCTTGGCCGTTGGAAGCGAAGAACTCGGTAAACCCGCCGTCGTCGTCCGGCGACGCCAGAAGCTCGGAATCCTCGCCGTTGATCACGGTCTGCCCGATCGACTGCAAGCTCTCCGGGGTTACGTCCGTCTCGATACCCGCGAACGCGTAGCTCTCCTCCCCGGCTGCCGCGACACCGAGGCTGATCGCTTCGGCCGCGCACACCGGATCGCCCTCGCCCAGTCCTACGGCGGTGTAGCGACCGAGCACGTCCTCGGACCGGTTCGGCACCGAGACGTAGACGACATCGAACGGTCCAGCCTCTGACCGGGCAAAGACCTGTTCTTCCGCCTGCTGGTCGATCCGGATCAAGTCTTGGCGGGCCAGCGGCACCTCGCGGTCGAAGATGTATGACTCCTCTTCGACCGTCACGGACGCCGGGTAGTCTCCCGACTGGGCGTTTTCAGACTGCGCACTTACCGGGGCTGGCGCGAGACCGTTGAATGCCAAACCGCATACCATCGTCAAGGCAACGACCCACGTCATCGCCGTGGATGTCCTCCGAAGCCGCGCGTCCGTCTTGGTCCGTGCCATCGAATGACCCTCCCCGGGTGAGGAAAAACGAGAAGTTGCTGACGCAACGACGGCCCGCGACAGGAGCAGATATCTGTACTCTCCGAGTCCGGCCCGTCAAACGGTAGGAGCCCCTGGCACCGGACACGCTGAACGTGTTGCCGGATGCGACACACCGAATCCGTCGTCGAATCCGTCGTCGCGGCGCGAGTTGCATGATGCGGGCCACCCGGGCCACACGATGTCCCTCCAGAGGCGCTGTCGCATGATAAAATCGCGAGTTGTCTGGTGCGACCCGAGCTCAATATGCCGGCAATGTGCCGGTGCAGCAGGTCGTGAGAGCCGCCCACTCCAGTGTGGCGCGGCATGCCTCATGCGCGAGCGAGAGATTCGACGCGGGAATGCGTCATGGGTTGTCCGGATCATGACGTTCCCGAGCGGTTCCGCCGGGGCTCATGGCACGTTCATCTACCGTCTGGTGAAAGGAATCGCGAATGGTGCCTCGACCGATGGCGACGCCGCCGAGAATGCACGGGGGACGATGGCTCGGGCCATTGCTCGCGTTAGTGATGCTGTTCTCCCTAGCCGGGGTCGGCATCCAGCGGCTGACACCCGTCGCCGCCGCGCAAGACGATTCCGGCCAGCCCGCCGGGCAAGAGGTCAACGTCGAGTTGATGCTCGACTCCTCCGGCTCCATGGCCCAGGAGATTCAGTCGGGGATCACCCGGATTGATGCGGCGAAGTCCGTCCTGACCGAGGTGGTCACGGCCGTACCCGAAGACCGCCCGAATCTCAACGTCGGCTTCCGGGTCTTCGGCCATCTTGGCAACAACACGACCGAGGGACGAGAAGAGAGCTGTCAGTCCTCCGACCTGACGATCCCGATCGACGGGGTCAACAAGGCGGAACTCCAGGGCCAGGTCGACAGCTACCAACCCGTTGGTTGGACACCGATCGCCCTCTCCCTGCAGCGGGCGGCCGATGATTTCGAGGAACTTCCCGCCGATGATTCCCGCACCAACGCGGTTGTTCTGGTCACGGACGGCCTGGAGACCTGCTCCGCCGACACGAATGACCAGGACGCGAACAACGCCGCCGTTTGCGCCGCCGCTCAGGCATTGGCCGACAGCCCCGGCAGTCCTACGGTCTACGTCGTCGGCTTCGGGCTGACCGCGGACGAGCTAACCGTCCTCCAGTGCATCGCCGACAACACCGGCGGGCAACTCCTTGGGGCCAGCAGCGCCGACGAGCTGCGCACGGTCCTGTTCACCTTCCTGGAAGAACTCCAGGTCGTCAACTCCACCGGCACCTTCGAGATCGAGGCGATCAACGGCCTCTTCCCCTCCGGAACCTTGACCTGTGGTGGCGGCGAAGCGACCGACTCCAACCCGCAGGGAGGCGAACCGACCGTCTACACGATCGATACCGACAGCGGCCCGATCGTGGCCGACGTTACGGTCGGCATCTGCGTCTTCGCCTTCTCCTATCCCGGTGGCGGCCAGGTCAGCCTCAACGTCAACATCGAGGCCGACCGCGTCACTCGCGTCCGGGGCAGTATCCTGAAGTTCCCCCAGGGCGCGGGCGAGATTTATCAGGTAACCGACCTCGGTGGTCTCATCGTCTGGCAGGACCAGTTCGAGTTCGGTGACTATGTCTGGGTCCTCCCCGGCGTCTACACCATGGACCTGCTGGAACTGGTCGGCGACCCGATCCTGTTCTACGCCCAGGTGCAGTGCCTTCCCGGCACCGTGACTAGCCTGGAAATCTACACCGCACCGTAATCGCACCTGACCGTCGGTGCTGACGGCGAGCGACGAGCCCGGGAACGTTGGCGAGAGTCAACCCTCCCGGGCTCGTCCTTGCCCATCACCGTCCGGTGACAGCGGCAGAACCATTCGGCATACTGTGCGCGCTCGTCCCCCGCACCGGCCTATCGCCATCGAATGTCTCACCGACCCTTCGCTTCCTCCTCGCACCAAACGTACGTCTCCCGGCTACCGTCGCCCGAACCCCGGGCGGGAAGGACTCCCGTTGACCGACGCCTCTTCGGACACATTGCGGATCGGCATCATCGGCTGCGGCGCGGGCGTGTTCCACCTGCGCGGGTACCAGTCCGAGCCCAGGGCCAAGGTGGTGGCCCTGGCCGGGCTCGATACCGAGCGCTGCCAGCGACTCGCCAAGCAGTACGAGATCCCCGCCACCTACGGCGACTACCGGGAACTGCTCGAGGTCGCGGACATCGACGCCGTCAGCATCGCCGTCCCGAACCATCTCCATATGCCGGTCGCGATCGCCGCCTTGGAAGCGGGCAAGCACGTCCTGATCGAGAAGCCCCTCGCCCGCTCCGCCGAGGAGGGTGAGCGGATGATCGCGGCGGCCCAAAAGGCCGAGCGGGTTCTCGCGATCGCCTTCAATCGCCGCTACCGCGACGATGTGATGCTTGTCCACGACCATGTCGCCGCTGGGGGATTCGGCCGGATCTATTTCGCCGAGACCTTCTGGATGCGCCGGGCCGGCATTCCCGGATGGGGCTCTTGGTTCACCAACAAAGATCTCGCCGGCGGCGGGCCCCTGATCGACCTGGGAGTCCACGTCCTGGACATGACGCTCTACGCGATGGGCAATCCCACCGTCACCTCGGTCAGCGCCTCGACCTATGCCGAGATCGGCCCCCAGGGCAAGGGGAATTTCCGCAGATCAGGCAACATCGAGCGCGCCGCCGGCACCGGCAACTACGAGGTCGAGGACCTCGCGACCGCCTACCTGCGGACCGCAGATGGCGCCACGGTGATGATGAAGACCTCGTGGGCCGCCTACACCGGCGCCGAGGACGACTTCGGCTTCTC
>JBBJOE010000326.1:0-3637 GCA_037721765.1 Thermomicrobiales bacterium | reverse complement strand
CTGACGAATGTCTTCAGGCGTCGTCCCAGGTCGCGCCGGGTCAGCAGCACCTTGTGCTGGCACCCGTGGCAGCGCAGGCCGATGTCTGCCCCGAGCCGGACCACCGTCCACTCGTGCGAGCCGCAGGGGTGCGGCTTCCGCAGGCGGACCACGTCGCCGAGGTAGAACGGGGTCGGACCAGTCGGCATGGGTACCTATCCGGGGAACGCAACGGGATGGCGGGCCGGTCGGCGACCGGCCCCGACGTCTACATGCCGGGAATCTTGAGCCCGCCGGTCAGCGCCGACATCTTCTCTTCGGAAATCGCCTCCGCCTTGGCCATCGCGTCCTGGATCGCGGCCGTGATCAAATCTTCGAGCAGTTCGACGTCCTCGGGATCGACGGCACTCGGGTCGATCTTGATCTGGTGGAAGGCCTTGGCCCCGGTCACCATCGCGGTCACCACACCGCCGCCGGCGGTGCCCTCGACGATCGTCTCGGCCAACTCGTCCTGGATCTTGGCCAGGCGGTTCTGCATCTGCTGGATCATCTTCATGTTCGGCATGCCCATCGGGGTGCTCCTGTCCTGTCATCGCCTCGCGGCGCGATGCCGGGAATGTCCCCGGCGGCATCCTCTCCGTCCGGCGCAATAGTACCGTGCCTCCCCCGACCGATTCACCGCCAGCTGCCGGGAGACTCTACCGCGACGACCTGGCGCTCGACCTCAGCGACGGGCCGCTAGACCGCCGCGATGGCCCGGCGACGGGTCGCCGCCCGGCGAACCATCTCCCGGGCACTCTCGCGCGACGCCTCCGAGACCGGCAAGCCGTCGAGCATGGCGGCCAATTCCTCGATCCGGTCGCCCTCCCCGATCGCCTCCACCCGGGAAATGACACGGCCATCCCGTTCCGCCTTGGCGATTCGGAAGTGGCTACCGGCGAAGGCGGCGATCTGCGGCAGGTGGGTGATCACCAGCACTTGGTGCCCGGCGCTGAGGTCGTACAACTTCTCCCCGACCACCTGGCCGGAGCGGCCGCCGACGCCGACGTCGACCTCGTCGAAGACCAGCGTCGGGGTGGCATCGACCTCCGAGAGGATCGACTTCATGGCTAACATCAGCCGGGCCGTCTCGCCGCCGGATGCGACCTTCGCCAGCGGCTTCAGCGCCTCACCCCGGTTGGGCGCGATCAGGAATTCGATCCGGTCCACCCCCGTCTCGGAGACCGCCACGTGCCGCCCAGGTCCGTCGCCGCCCCGGTACGGGACCCCACCCGGGTCGTCCACCGTCGTCATGCCGACCTCGAACCGGGCCGAGCCCATCCGCAGGTCGGCGATAGTCCCCTCGACGGCGGTCGCCAGTCGCGTGCCCGCATCCGACCGCCGCCGCGAGAGGTCGGACGCTCGGTCCCCGACCTCGGCTGCCAGGGCCGCTTCCCGCTGCCGCAACGCGTCGATGGTACCCGAGCCGCCGGTCATATCCTCAAGTTCGACGGTGGCGTCCTCGCCATGGGCGAGGACCTCTTCGATGGTCGCGCCGTACTTCCGCTTCAGCGTCCGGATCAGATCAAGGCGGTCCTCGACAGTCGTGAGACGAGCCGGGTCATGCTCGACGGTGTCCCGGTAATCCCGCACCTCGACCGCCAGGTCCTCGACGATGAAGAGCGCCTCCCGCAGCCGTTCGGCCAAGTGGGCGAGGGAGGGGTCGACCGACGCGATCCCGTCGAGCGTGCCGCTCGCGTCCCACAGGCCGGGCAACGCCCCGCCGGGGCCGTGATCGAAGCTGTCGTCGCCACCGACCAGCGAGGCGTGGACCGCCTCGGCGTCGCCGGTTAGGCGCTCGGCATTCGCCAGTCGGGCCCGCTCGCCCTCCAGGCCAGCCTCCTCGCCGGTGATCAGGCCCGCCTCGTCGATTTCTTCCACCTGGAACCGCAGCAGGTCGATCCGTTGTTCCCGGTCGCGGGACGACCGCTCGACCTGGCTGATCTGGCGCCGCGTCGCCATTAACTCGCGGACGCGACCCGCCAGTTCATGACGGCTCTCGACCAAGCCGGCGTAGCGGTCGAGCATGTCGAGTTGGGTATCGGGCCGGAGCAGGGAGAGGTGATCACTCTGGCCGTGTACATCGACCAGGTATGCCCCGATCCGGCCCAGCGCCCCCGCCGTCGTCGTCGCGCCGTTGATCCGCGCCAGGCTGCGTCCCCCGGCGTGGATCTCCCGCGTCAAGATCAGGACGCCCTCGTCGATGGCGACCCCGAGTTCACCGGCCAGGTCCGCGAATCCCGGCCGGCTGACGACCACGTCGAGGTCGAAGACGGCCTCGACGCGGGCCGACTTGGCTCCCGTCCGGACCACGTCTGGCCCGACCCGATCCCCGAGGACGGCGCCGAGGGCGTCGATCAGGATCGACTTGCCGGCGCCCGTCTCACCGGTCAAGGCATTGAGCCCGGGCTCCAGTCGCAGCCGGATCTCGTCGATGATGGCGAAATCGCGGATACCCAACTCGAGCAGCATGCCGCTACCTACCTCGCACCCGGGCGTGTCCTCGCCTGCCGGGGACAGTGTAGGACGGACCGTCCCGGCAGCACGACCGGACGCCGGATCCGCCGGCCCCCAGGTGCCCGCCGGGGCCGATCCGGGGCCGTGTCCGGGCAACGGGGGCATCCGCCACCGTCTCCGCGGTGACGCGGGACGAACGGGTTCGCGATGCGGTCGGGACCAGAACCGGTCATCGCCGGGGCGGCATCGTTGGGCGCTCGTTCTCGCCCTCGGGCCGGATCGAGTTCACCAGGCCGGCCCGCTGCAGTGAGGCCTTGTAATACCAGGGCGCCGCGAGCGAGACGTAGATCCGGCCGCCGAGGCCGTCGATCAGCCATTGGGGAATGGAGCCGGCACCGGAGCGAGCCCCGGCCAGGGCGCCGGCGATCGCCCCGACCGTGTCCGATGCCCCGCCCGCCCGGACCGCCGCGAAGACGGTCTCCTCGAAGGACACCGCCTCCGCCGCGAATCGGATCGCCGCCGGAACGCTCAGCGTCGCGATTCCCCCCGTCCCCGTCCCATCGTCAGGCGCCCTGTCGGCCGGATCACCGTCCAGGCGATCGGCTAGTTCCCCGATTCCCAGGAAGGCCGCCGTGTCGGCCGCCCATCGCTCCGGCGGCACGTCACCCCGGGCCGCCAGGGAGACCGCGAAGCCGACGGCCGTCGTCGCCGCGATGGCGGCCGGACTGCCATGGGTCAATCTGGTCACGGTCTCGCAGGACGCCCGGAGCCAATCCGCGTCGAACGGCCCGACGGCGGACATCAGGCCGAGGGGGATGCCGCGGGACGCCACGTCGCCGGTGGCGGGACCGTCGTCGTCGTAGGGCACCAGCGGATCGACGCGCCCGGCGGCGGCGTCGAGCGCCCGCCGCGTCTCCTCTGACAACCACCGGCGCGAGGCTCCGGCCGCCAGGTACCCCATCCGAGCCCCGGCCAAGTCGGGGTCGACCTCTCCCCGGTTGGTCGTCAGAGCCTCGACGATGCAGAGCGCCACCTCCGTCTCGTCGGTGAACTCCCCCGCCTCGGCGATGGTTTCCCCATCGTCTTCCCACGGCAGATAGCCCTCGACTTGTCCGTAGCGCTCGGCGATCGCGGCCGGGGACAAGCCGACCAGCGGCATCCC
>JBBJOE010000325.1:0-3642 GCA_037721765.1 Thermomicrobiales bacterium | reverse complement strand
CCGACCGTGATCCACGTCTGGCGCGACAGCGGCGATGACATTAAGGCGGCCGCCCGCCAGCAGTGGCAGTCCCGCCGCGAGCGCCGGGCCCGGTAGGGGAGGGCATCGGGCCGCGCCGGGTGACCGGAGCGGTCCTCCCGGAGCCGTCCGGCCGCGCGGTTGCTGGAGTAGGTGAGAGGCCGGGGCTCAATCGCCGGTCGCGGGTCCGTCTCTCGGACATCCAGAGGGCATACCTTGGTCCCGTGGAGGACCGCTGGAATGGCAGGGCGATGACTCGACAGACCCGGGCACCGTGGCTGCTTCAGACGGAATCCGGATGATCACTCAACCGTCGGAGTACCGGTGATCACCGGCACGCCGCACGGTCGTGGCCCGGGAGGACACGAAGTCCTCCCCGACGATGTGCACCGAACGTTTACGCTGTATCCGGATCACGTATCACACGCGGAAAAATGCCAGCGTGCCGGCTCGATCAATTGTCACTCTACTCATTTGTTACACTCTCACCCGTTCGTGAACGACCGCCGATAGCTTGTTCCAACGGTGCTACGACCTCCGGGAGACGATGGGGTGCCCGTTGCGGGACGGCCCCGGCGTGGGTCCTGACACGGTGCGCCCGCGGGACGTACCACGATCACACGCCGCCCGGCACCAGTGACCCTGTTCACCTGGAGTTCGTATGCCTCGCTGGACCGTTCGGCTCGGCTCTCTTCTCGGTGCCACTCGCGGCGCCGGGGAGCGTCGTTTGAGCGGTCGCTGGTCACCTCGCCGACCGTTGAAGAACCATGGGAACGTCGGGTCCATCCTCGAATCAGCTAGCCCGCTCGATCACGCACCAGCCACGATGTCGTCGGGAAAGGGCACGCGTGAGTGCGCGGGCGCCGCCAGGGAGAGGACCGGCCACGAGCCTGGTCGGGCGGATGACTCGGCTTCCTTTTCGGGCGAGATGGCGGGATTGCGGGGCGAAGTGGCGGGGCTCCGTGGCGAGGTCGCGGGTCTCAGGGGAGAGATCGCGGGACTTCGGGGCGAGATCGCGGGTCTCCGGAGCGGGGCGACGGGAACGGGTCCACGGCCGGGTGCGTCGGCGGTCGAGACGGTCCCAGCAGTGTCCGGCCGGTCTCGGTGGCCGAGGGTGTTCGGTGCTGGATGGCCGGCGGCCGCCACGGCCGTACCGCGACGAGTCGCCGGTGATGCCCGGGCGCGGGTCTCGGCGGTTCTCCCCCGGGTGGACGCCTCGCGACTACCCTACGTGCTCGTCACGGCGGTCCTCCTGGCCGCGCTGGGCCAATGGGTGCTCAGCAGCCGGGCCGAGCCCGTCGGGTTGCCCCCTCAGGTCATGGTGCACCTGGCGCCGATGTGGCCGGCGACGGCGTCGGCCGTCGCCGCGATCGCGCTGTTCCTGTTGGCGATGCCGCTCTATGGATATGCCGTCGGACGGCTGGCGAATGGGGACCGGTGGGCGTCGTTTGGGGTATCGGCTCCGGCGAGGAGCCGCACCGACGGCACCGTCGGTACCGCCGTGTTCCTCGGGGTGATCGGCCTGGCGATCATCGCTGGGATCAGCTTGCTGCTCAGCACGGGGGCGTACTACCCGTCCTACCCTCGTTGGTACGCGCTGGGTTTGACCCTGGTGGTGGCGGCGTTCGCGTGGCATGAGAGGGAGCGGTTCCGGGAATGGAGCCGGCTATTCCGCGCCCGCTGGCGACGACTCCTCCCCGAGATCGCCGCCGTCGTCGCGTTGTTGGCCGTCTTTGTCTTCCTTGGTACCTTCGATCTCGACGACTGGCGGTACGCGTCGATCGGCGACGAGGGGACGTTCTTCTACGTGGCCCGGTCGTTCGCGACCGGAGGCGAGCAGGGACGGAACCTCTTCTCCCAAGATGGCGTGTACGGCTATCATCCCGTTCTCGGTACCTACGTCGTCGGACAATTGATGCGGGTCTTCGGCACGGACGGGGTCGGTTGGAAAACGGCCACCCTGGTACCGGTCGCCGTCGCGCTGGCATTGGGCTACCTCCTGGCGCGGGCGTGGTATGGGCGGAGGACCGCGTTGGTCTTCCTGGGACTGGCGGTGACGGCGCACTATCTCTTGGCCTTCACCCACACTGGTTACAACAATCTCGACTCGCTGTTGTTCTCGATCGGCGCCATGCTGTTCTTCACGCTCGGCTTGCGCCAAGCGTCACCGCTCTTCCTGGTCCTGAGCGGGATCGCGGCCGGTTTCGGGTGGTACACCTTCTACTCCTCCCGGACCGTGATCGTGCTGCTGGCGGCAGCCGTGGTTCTCACCGTCCGGCCACGTCGGTGGGTGCAGACCAGCACGATGATCGGGATCGGGTTCTTGGCGGTGATCATTCCCCTCTTCGCGGTGAACCGCAGCGAGGTGATCGGTCAGATGCTCCGGCAGAGCGGGGGTGGGGACAGGGGCAAGGCGGGAGACAACAACGATGTCCTCCTGCTTTGGAATGCTGGGCGGTCCCTCCTCGCGTTCAATTACAACACCAAGCACTACCTGTACACATCGGGTTCGCTCGTCGAGCCGGTGACGGCCGTCCTCTTCGTGCTGGGCTTGGGCTTGTGCCTGATGACCTTCTCGGATGCCCGGAGCCGGTTGCTGGTGGCCTGGTTCGGGCTGGGTATCACGATCACCGGCATCCTGTCCCCATATGACCACGTCACGGTTACCCGTCTCCACTACGTCCTGCCGGTGGTGTTGCTCTTTGCGGCGCTCGCGGTCGATCGGACCTTGAAGGCGTGGCCGGTGAGGCGGCCCACGCGTGTCAGCCGGACCGTGATGACGATTCTGGTCGTCGGGGTGATCCTGGGCGCCGGGGCGAGCAACCTCAATCGCTGGTTGGTGGTCAGCCGTGAGGAATCGCCGACGAGCCCGAACACGGTCAGCATCCGGGTGCTCCGTGACGATCGGTGTCAGGATGCCCCGCTGCCGACCCTGATCTTGGACTGGCGCGGCGATGGGGCGATGGAGGCCGCCGTCGAACAGGTCGGCGGTCTGACCCCACCCGAATTCATCACTTTCGAAGATCCGAAATTGTGGCTCCAGACCGTCGATGCCCGCTGCGTGATCCTCCGGTCTTCCGACATCCGGGAAGCGCAGGTCATCCAGGCGGTGATCGCGGCGCGGTGGCCGGATCTCCGACCTGTCCGCGAAACGGACGGTTCGGGGCAGGTAAACATCCTGGCGTACTATCCTGACGTGGACCCATCGGCAACGCCAGTCACTGACCCCGAGCCCCCCGGTACGCCCGAGCGGTGACGTCGCGACAACGCTACTCTCCCGCTGACCGGCGTGGCTCCGATCGAGTCAGCCGATCGCACCCCAACGAACGGGTGCCGATCGTGATGGTGATGAGGACTCGCTCCACCTTGGCAACAAATACCGAGGCCGCGGCACGCCATCGGACGCGGGAGCGCCGAAGTCGCCACTCACCACGTTGGTAGATGGTCCGCCCGGGGCCGAGTAGGGGAGGAGCCGGATGGCCGAGAGCATTCACGCCGGCGAGCCGTTCGATATCGATCGGGCGATGGCCCTGCTCCGGGATGCGGTGGCGCCCTTCCCGAAGGCGGCGATGTTCGAACTGGCCGAACGGGGCTACGGCACGCCGTTTCAGCAACTGGTCGCCT
>JBBJOE010000324.1:0-3644 GCA_037721765.1 Thermomicrobiales bacterium | reverse complement strand
GATGCCGGTCACCGTGACGACAGATCGCGGGAGCGGGGATATACTCCGCCAACGGCGACGGCGGACCATCATGGCCCATCGATTGGGGAGTGACGAACATGTCAATGGCGGCTACCGCGGCGACGATGGGAATCTCGGTCTCGGTGAACGGGACGGATCGGCGAGCGGATGTCGAACCGCGCCTACTGTTAGTCCATCTCCTGCGCGACCACTTTGGGCTGACCGGCACCCACGTCGGATGCGACACCAGTCAGTGCGGCGCCTGCGTGGTCAATCTCGATGGCCAAACGGTCAAGAGTTGCACCGTGCTGGCGGTCCAGGCCGACGGGGCGACGGTGACGACGATCGAGGGGTTCGCCAAGGACGGCGTGCTCCACCCGGTCCAGGAAGGTTTTTGGGCCAAGCACGGGCTCCAATGTGGTTTCTGCACCCCGGGAATGATCCTGTCGGCGGCGGCGCTGCTGGAAAAGAATCCGGACCCCAGCGAGGACGAGATCGAGCACGCGATCGAGGGGAACTTCTGCCGCTGTACCGGCTATCACAACATCGTCCGATCGGTCCAGCACGCGGCGGGGCTGATGCGCCAGGGGGGGTAGCGTCGCGGCCCACCGGCAGCGCCCGGTCCCTTCGGCGGTGCCCGAGACCCCGGCGACCCAGGCTCCTACCTCGGCCGACTCGATCCCCGACCACTCGTGACGCCCGCGAAGGAGCGACCGCCATGTTCCCGTCCGCATTTGCCTATCACCGCCCCGCCTCGGTCGCGGAGGCCGTCGCCCTGATCGGGGCTAACCCGGACGCCAAGGTGCTGGCCGGGGGCCACTCGCTGATCCCGGCGATGAAGCTGCGCCTGGCGATGCCCGAGGCCCTGATCGACCTGAACCGGATCGATGCCCTGCGGGGGATATCGGTCGATGGTGAGGTGACGATCGGGGCGATGACGACCTATGCCCAATTGCTGGACGACGCTGGGTTAGGGGAGCGGTTCGCGGTGATCCACGACGCGGCCGACCACGTCGGCGATGTCCAGGTCCGGGCCCGGGGCACGCTGGGCGGGTCGATCGCCCACTCCGACCCGGCGTCCGACTTCACCGCCGTGATGCTGGCCCTCGGGGCGCGGGTGACCGCGGTCGGGCCGGACGGCGAGCGGACGATCGGGGCCGACGACCTGTTCGTGGACCTGTTCACCACCGCGCTGCGACCCGACGAGCTGTTGACCCGGATCACGCTCCCCGCGGTCGCCGGCACGGTCGTCACCGCCTACGCCAAGCACGCCCACCCGGCGTCGGGCTACCCCGTGGTCGGGATCGCGGCGATGCTGACGATGGGAGGTGGCACGGTCAGCGCGGCCCGGATCGCCGTCACCGGCGCGACGTCGAAGGCGACGCGGCTGATGGCCGCGGAGGCTGTCCTCACCGGCCAGGAGATCGACGACGCCGCCATCGACCGGGCGGCGGCGGCCGCACCGGAGGGACTGGAGATCAACGGCGACGGCTACGCCTCCGAGGAGTACCGCCGTCACCTGGTCTCGGTCCTCACCGGCCGGGTGATCCGCCAGGCGGTGGCCCGGGCGGGGTAGCGAAGGCGAAGGGAGAGGGGCCGTCGCCGAATCGCCGGTGTGGCTAGGGCGACGGCGTCGGTCCCATGGCCGGGACCAGCCTGGCCGGGTGGTCGGTGCAGATGGCGACCACGCCGAACGTGGCCAAGCGGGTCGCGTCGGCTGAATCATTGACCGTCCAGGCCGCGACGCGGTGACCGGCGGCCCCGACGTCGCGGACTGTGTCGGCGGTGATGCCCTCGTGCGAGAGGCTCAGCGTGGTCGCGCCGACCTCGGCCGCGAGGGCTACGGTCTCGTCTGCCGCGCCCATGGCGATGACCCAGATCTCGATCTCCGGGTCGAGTGACCGGATGGTCCGCAGGATACCGGCGTCGAACGAGGCCATGGTCGCCCGGACCTCCGGGTATCGTCGCAGCAGGTCCAGCGTGGCTTCCTCGCAGCCCCCGCCCTTGATCTCGATGTAGAGCGCGACACGGTCCGCGACGAGGGCCAACACGTCTTCCAGCGTCGGGATCGCTTCGCCGTCGCCCGCGTCCAGTTCGCGCAGGCGGGCCAAGGGCACGTCGTCGACCATGCCGGTGCCGTCGGTGGTCCTGGAAAGGTCCCGGTCGTGGATGACGACCGGGACGCCGTCGGCCGAGGGCCAGACATCGAGTTCGATCCCGTCGCTGCCAGCCTCCACGGCGCGGCGGAAGGCGCGGAGGGTGTTCTCGGGGGCCTCGCCCGAGGCGCCCCTGTGCGCGTAGACCAGCATCTCGTGTTCCTCTCCTTGGCTCGCGTGGCGTCCCGCTGAACCGTCCGGCGTCCGGCAGGCGCCGCCCCGCGTCGCTCCGGGGAGGTGCCTCGGCACCGCCGGTAGGCGACCGTCGCACGCCGGAAGTTTGACTCGTTTCGTATCAAGGTTTATACTTCATGAAGCGAAACACGGGAGGGGCACCATGACATCGCGATACGGCGAGCCGGTCTTCGTCATCAGCGTCGCGGCCCGGTTGGTCGAGATGCATCCCCAGACCCTCCGCAAATACGAGCGGGAGGGCCTGGTGGCGCCATCGCGGACGATGGGCAAGATGCGGCTCTACTCCGACCAGGATATCGAACGGCTGCGGCAGGTCAAGTACCTGGTCGAACATCGGGGGTTGAACCTCGCCGGGGTGCAATTGGCGTTGGAGCTGACGGCCCGGCTGCGCGACCTGCGGCACCGCATCGTGGCCGACCCCAGCGTGCCGGCCAACGCATCAGTCGCACGGCATTTGCAACGGGAGCTGGACGAGCAGTTGGCGGTGCTGGGTTTCGTCGAACAAGCCGCCGTCGAGCAGACCGGAACCTGATTCCCCAACTCCCGGTCCCGTGAGCGACCAGAGATGAAAGCCCGCCGGGCATGGTCGGCGATCCGCCACTGTGCCGTCCCCGGTAGCGGGTGGACCTCTGGGCCGAGGCCAGAGCGAAATGTGATGCGACGATGTCACCCAAGCAGGACGTCACCGAGAACGAGGAGGCCCGACCATGGCGACGAACGGGAGATTCACGGAGGCCGCGCAGGGGGCGATCCTCCACGCGCAGCGCGAGACGGAGGGGCGAAAGCTCGCCCAATTGGAGACCGAGACCCTGCTGCATGGTCTCCTGGCCGATGCCGACGGGGTGGTGCCACGGGTCCTCTCCAAGCTGGATGTGGCGCCGGCGACGGTGACGCGGGACCTCGAGGCGGAACTGGACCGGGCGCCGCGGCTGCAGTACAGCGCCGGGGCGTCGGTCGGGAGCGGCTTTCGGAAGGCGCTCCAGGCGGCCGAGGCCGAGGCGACCCGCTTCGGCGACGAGTACGTCAGCGCCGAGCACCTGCTGCTCGGCGTCCTCTCCGTGGACGGGGCGACGGCCGCGCGCCTGCTGGTGCGGCACGGGGTGACGACGGAGCGGGTCAACGAGGCGTTGCGCGATATCCGCGGCAACCAGCGGGTCACCACGGCCAACCCGGAGGGTACCTACGAGGCCTTGGAGAAGTACGGCCAGGACCTGACCGCCTACGCCCGGGACGGCAAACTCGACCCGGTGATCGGCCGGGACGAGGAGATCCGGCGGGTGATCCAGGTCCTGT
>JBBJOE010000044.1:0-13489 GCA_037721765.1 Thermomicrobiales bacterium | reverse complement strand
TGATCTGGGCCTGGACGCTGACGTCGAGGGCGGAGGTCGGCTCGTCCAGGATCAGAAGGTCCGGCCCCATCACCAGCGCCGTGGCGATCACCACCCGCTGCTTCTGGCCGCCGCTCAACTCGTGGGCATACCGGTCGTAGAGGGCGGCCGGCAGGCCGACCCGCTCCAGCAATGATTCCGCCCGCTTCTTGGCCGCCCGCCGATCGACCGACCTGTCCAGCAACAGCGGCTCGATGATCTGCTCCCCCACCCGCAGGACGGGATTGAGGACACTCATCGACCCCTGGAAGACCATCGCCATCCGCCGCCACCGGACCTGTCGCCGGTACTGCTCGTCGGAGAGGGCCAGGATGTCCTGTCCATCCAACCTGATCGACCCACCGAGGGGCAGCGCGTTCTTCGGCAGCAGCCGCATCAGGGCATTGGCCAGGCTCGACTTCCCACTCCCCGACTCTCCGACCACCGCCAGGGCCTCGCCCCGGTCCGGCATGTCGAACGACACGCCATCGACCGCCCGCACGACCCGACCCCCGCCGGCCGCGTAGTGGAGCGTCAGGTCCCGGACCGATAAAAGGGGTGTCGCCATGCCCCCATTCTAAACCCGGCCCGGGCCCTTTCGTCCCCGATCTTCCAGGATCGCGGTGCTATGATCGATGGAGATGTCGAGAAAGGAGCCGCGAGGATGACCATCACCACCCGCCGCCTGACCTATGACGATTTACGAGAAACGCCGGACGATCTCAACCGGTACGAGATCATCGATGGAGAATTGGTCGTGAGTCCCGCCCCGATCCTCGACCACCAGCGCGTTGCCCGACACATCTTCCGGCTCCTGGATCACGCATCGATGACGGCGTCGGGCGAAGTCTTCTTCGCCCCGGTCGACGTCGAACTCGATCTGCACGATGTCTTTGAACCCGATGTCCTGTATGTGAGCGCGGAACGCCGGGACATCAAACGCCATGGACGAATCGTCGGCGCGCCCGACCTGGTTGTCGAGGTCCTCTCCCCCTCGTCTGGTCACCGCGACCGCGTCCAGAAGCTGGAGGTGTACGCGAGGGCGGATGTCCGGGAGTACTGGCTGGCCGACCCCGAAGCCCGAACGCTGACCATCTACGCCAATCATGGGGGCACGATGAGCCCGGTCGCTCCGGACGACGAGGGACGAATCACCTCGGCGGTCCTCCCGGGCCTGGTGATCGATCCCGAGGTCGTCTTCAGCCATCAGTCACGACCGGAATCATCACGCACGGCAGATGATCCTCAGGAGTCTCTCCCATGACCATCGCGACCCGACCCCTGACCTACGACGACCTGCTTTCGACGCCTGACGATCGGAATCGCTACGAAATCCTGAATGGGAGAATGGTCGTGAGCCCCGCGCCGACGTCGAATCATCAACTCGTCGCGGGACGCATCTACATGGCCCTGACGAACACTTCGTCGAATGCTGGGGACGGCATCGTCTTCTTCGCCCCGCTCGATGTCCGACTCGGTCCGCACGACATCGTCGAACCGGATCTCCTCTTTGTCACCAGCTCCCGCCGGCACATCATTGAAAAGGCGTACCTTACTGCCGCACCCGACCTCCTTGTCGAGATCCTGTCACCTTCATCCGGCCGGCGTGACCGCGGTGAGAAGATGGCGCTCTACGCCAGTCACGGCGTCCGGGAGTATTGGCTCGCCGATCCGGAAGCGAAGGCATTGGTGCTCCTCGCACTCGTGGATCATACGTTCGAACGGGTGGACCCCGACGAGCGAGGACACCTCCGGTCGACCGTCCTGACAGATCTGGTCATCGACCCGGACGACTTGTTCACCGACCTGCTCTGAGTCGATCCCCGGCGCCCATCGCTCGGGCTGCAGGTCGTCACCCCGGGGGGGAATCCCCCCGGGGTGACACCGAAGGGCCGCGAACTGCCACGAGCTGGCCCAACGCCTCCAGGACCCCGTCCACATCCTCCTCCCCGATGTCCCCCATCAGACAGAGTTGGAGCAAGTTTCGCCGCTCCAGGTAGGCACTGCGGTGGTTTGCCAGGTAACCCGCCTCGCGGAGCCCGTCAGCGATGACTCCAGACCGGAAGGTCGGCGGCAACCCGATCGTCAGCACCGCCGGCGAGGCTACCTCCTCTGGGGCCACGACCGGGAGGCCAATCGCCTCTACCCCGGCTCGCAACCTGGCCCCGAGCCGCGCCGTCCTGGTGAGGACATCGGTGTCGCGGTGCCAGGCCAGCGCCCGATCCAAGGCGAGGACGAGAGGTGATGGCAGGGTGAACGGCACACCGTCGCCCGCCAGGTAGGGGCCGAGGTCGAGCGAGCGGGGCACCGCGGGGGTCGGCCGGACCGTGGCATCGTGGAAGACGAACGCCAGGCCGGCGTAAGCACCGAGTCCCTTACCAGCCGTGGCAGCGGCGAAGGTCACGCCGGTGAGGTCAACCGGAACGGTGCCCAGAGAACTCATGCAGTCTAGGCACAGCCGCACGCCGTGCGCGATTGCCATTTCCCGCCACGCGTCGAAGTGATTGAGGACTCCGGTGGAGGTCTCGCAATGCGTCGCCCAACACCACCCCACCGGGCCGGATGATCCTGCCAGCGCCCGCTCGACCGTCGCTGGGTCGATAGCGGATCCCCATGGGGCCGAGACGGTCTCGAACACGAGCCCGGCCCGCGTCGCGTGGTCGACCAGGCGGTCGCCGAACTCCCCGTTGGTCAGGACCACGCCCCGCCCACCCGCTGCCGCGAGCTGGGCGGCGATGGCGTCGTTCGCCAGCGTCCCCGACCCGGGCAGCACCGCGACCCCGGCCGCGCCCGTCATCGCCAGCATCCCGGCCCGGACCCGGTCCAGGATGGCGATGAGGGCCGGGTCCCGGTGGTGGACCGGTTCCGCCGCTAGCGCGGCCCGCACCTCCGCCGCGATCGCCACCGGTCCCGGCAGGAAACTGACCGGCGGTCCGCCATGACGCTCCGGGGACATCATCAGGGCCGGCGATGGCGGACCGGCGTCGGGTCGGCCATTCGTTCCGCCGCGACCCATCGGATCGTGCTTGAGGAACGGCACGGCCTGCGTCTCGGCGCGGGCCAAGGAAAGGAACATCGGTTGGAACCGGGCCTCATCCGTACCCACCAACGGACCGAACGGCACGAACCCGAGGTGGGCGTAGAGCTTGACCTGGCCCGTCGTACCGGAGATCACGCCTAGATCGTAACCCCGGGCGACACAGTGTCGATGCATCAGACCCATGAGGCCGACGAGGACCCGGCCCGTCCTGTACTGCCGCCGGACCGCGAGCAGGCGAATCTCGCAGAGGCTCCGATGCGGGGGAAGGTGCCCGTCGAGGTCGGCGACCTTGCCATCGAGCGAGAATGGCCTCGCGTCCCGCACCGCGATCATCCCGGCCAACCGCTCACCGTCGAGGGCGATGAGATAGGTGTTCTCGGCGTGGAACCGGTCGACCAGCCGCCTGTCGGGGTGACGCTGGTGCTGCGGGATCTCCTCGACGAACGTCTCGTGATTGAGCCGGTGGATCAGCTCGAACTCGGTGTCCGTCCGCGCCTCCTTGAAGGCCAGGGACGTGATTCGCGTCTCGGTCATCCCTGGTCACCCCCGTGCCGGGCCGACACCCGCCAGCCCGCCCGCCGTGACGCCACCTGGCCGATCAGCGCGCTGGCCATCTCGGCCGCGTGCGACCGGTGGGTGACCGCGATGATGACGGCGATCACGGCCGCTGCCGCGACGACCAGCGCCGGCTGGCCGGTGACGACCGCGATGAGCGGACTGAGGCCGACCGCGACCACCGCGGCCCAGGTGGCCCGGCCGAGGACCTTGACCAATCCGGCGGCGACCAAGCACGTCACCGTCGCGACCGGCCAGGCCAGGACCAGCATCGCCCCGAGGGCGGGCGTCAACCCCCGGCCACCACGGAATCCGAGTTGGGCGGGCCAGACATGGCCGATGACCACCGCGACACTGGCGAGGGCCATGCCTCCTTCTGCCGCCCCCACCCCGGTGGCCACCAACGGCGCGAGCGCGCCCTTGGCGACGTCGCCAGCGGCTGTCACCGCGAAGCCCCGGCGTCCCATCAGGCGGCCAACGTTCCGCGCCCCACTGCTCCCCGTGCCGAGACCGCGCGGGTCCAACCCACGCCACCTCCGGCTCAGGTAGTACCCGGTATTGAAGCAGCCCAAGGCGTACCCAAGGACGGCGGACACGATCCTGGCGATGCCCGGGTCCATGGCCTCCCTCCCCTCGATCTGGCGGTTCATCCGGCCCCCGGCTCCGCGATGGCCCACGGATTCGTCCGGCGCCCCGGACGACCCCGGTCCATTGTCTCAGCAGGCGCGAGGTCAGGCGGTTCGAATCCAGACGATGTTGTCGTGGAACGTCGATTGCCCGGCCAGGTCCGCCAGGGCGTCCGGGGTGGTCCAATTGATCGACCGGCCGTCGCCCGACCGCTTTCCCCAGCGGCCCTTCGGGGCCACCACGACCCCGACCGGCACATCGTCGGTGACCACCGCTCGCAGGCGGCACGAACCCCGGGCGTTTTCGACGGTCACCTCCGCCCCGTCGATGATCCCCCGCCGGGCCGCGTCCTCGGGGTGAATCTCGACGTGTGCGCTCCCCTCTTTCGCCTCCAGCCCCGGTTGGTTCGCCATGCTGCTGGTCACGAAGTGGTGCGACGCGCCCGAGATCAGGGTCAGCCCGCCGTCCGGGGCAATCGGATGGGCGGAAAACTCGGCCGGCGCCTCCCAGTGGGGCAGCGGGTCGAGCCCGACCCCGGCCATCGCCTCGCACCACAACTCGACCTTGCCGGACGGGGTCGGGAAGCGCCCGTCGGCGAAGGGGATCGTCGCGTCGCCTCCGCCGAACGCGAGCGGCACGGTCCCATCTCGCTGGAGCCGATCCAGGCTGATGCCCGCGAGGAGCGGGTTCGACCTGGCCGTGACCTCCACGACCTCGGCGATGATCTCGTCCGGTTCCTGGTCGAACCAGGGCTCGTCGTAGCCCATCGCCGCCGCCAGGGACCTCATCACGTCCCAATTGCTCCGCGCCTCGCCGGGCGGGTCGATCGCCCGGGCGTTGTACTGCAGGTTGCGGTGCCCGTAGGCCGTGTGCAGGTCCACCTGCTCCAATTGCGTCGTGGCCGGCAGGACCAGATCGGCGTAGTCGGCCGTGTCGGTCAGGAACTGCTCGTGGACCACGGTGAACAGGTCCTCCCGGCGCAGCCCCTCGATGATCTTGGCCGTGTTGGGCGACGCGGCGGCGGGGTTGGCACAGAAGACGTAGAGGGAGCGGATCGGCGCACCCTCGACCTCGCCGCACAGCGCGGCCCCGAGCCGGTTCATGTTGATCGACCGGGGCGTCGGTGGGCACTCGCTCGCCCGGCCGACCGTCTCCCGGTCCCACCGCACGTACCCACCTGTGCTGTACCCCAGGCCTCCACCCCGCAGCCCCACCTGTCCCGTGATCGTCGAGAGGCAGGCCAGGGCCCGCGCCGTCTGGCCGCCGTTGCCATGCCGTTGAACCCCGTCGGCGAACTTCAGCAGCGCCGGGGTAGTCGTCCCGTAGCGTCGAGCCAAGGCGACGATCTCGTCCCGATCGATCCCCGTGATCGCCGCCACCCGCTCCGGCGGATACCCGGCCGCCCGCTCCCGCAGTTCTCGCCACCCGAGCGAGTTCGCCTCCAGCCAGTCCTCGTCGTGCAGCCCCTCGGCGAAGAGCACGTGCATGATCCCCAGGGCCAGGGCACCGTCGGTGGCGGGGCGAGGCCGCAGGTGCTGGTCCGCCGATCGTGCCGTCAGCGTCCGGCGGGGGTCGATCACGACGACGTGGGCGCCGGCCCGCTGCGCCTCGCGGATGAACGGCACGACGTGGGGGCTGGTGCTGGCCGGGTTGTGACCCCAGAGGACGATCAGCCGGGCGTGGGCGATGTCGGCCGGGTCGGGCGACCAGCGGGCCCCGAACGTCATCTCGACCGCCGTCTCGGCCGCCGCGCCGCAGATCGAGCGCTGCAGCCCGCTGGCACCCATGCGGTTCCAGAGCCGCTGGTTGCAAACCGAGAGCTGGACGAGACCGAGCGTACCGCTGAAGGAATATGGCAAGATCGACGCGGCACCGTCGGTGGCGATGATGCCCCGCCACCGCTCCGCGATCTCCCCGACCGCCGCGTCCCAGGTGATCGGCTCCCAGCCCCCGTCTCCCTTTGGCCCGACCCGCCGCAGCGGCGTCGTCAGGCGGTCAGGGTGGTAGACCCGATCCAGGTATGGCCGCACTTTGGCACAGAGCCAACCCCTGGTCACCGGGTGATCCGCCTTGCCGGTCAGGCTCACCGCCCGGCCATCGACCACCTCGGTCACCAGGGCGCAGGTGTCCGGACAATCGTGCGGGCACGCCCCGTGAACGAGACTTGTCATACCCGAACATGAGACCGCATTCACTATTGTCAAGCCCATCGACGCCCCCGCCACCGCGCAACCCCTCACGTGCCATGCGTCGTCGTGATAGTCTATCCCCTCCCGACACGTAGGCGGCCGTGGCAGGTCGTCCGCTCGTCATATGAGGGGGCGCGGTGGCGACGTACATCGTCGGCAGGCTGTTCAGTCTCCTCTTCGTGCTGTTCGCGGTCTCCGTGATCGCGTTCCTCCTCATGCATTCCGTGCCCGGCGGACCGTTCGCCCCGGACGAGAAGGGCCGCCTGCCAGAGGCGACCCGGCAGGCCCAACTCGTTAAGTACGGCCTGGACAAGCCGATCTACGTCCAGTACGTCCGGTACGTCTCACACGCCGTCCGGGGCGACTTCGGCGTCCCCTTCCAGAGCCCGACCGAGACCGTGATCGGCCTGATCGCCCGCACCTGGCCGGTGACGATCAAGATCGGCGTGCCGACGATCATCATCTCCTACACCCTCGGCACCCTGCTCGGCGCCATCGCCGCCATTCGCCAGAACTCCTGGGTCGACTATCTCGTCTCGTTCGCCGCCACCCTGGGCCTCGTCGTGCCCAACTTCGTGATCGCCCTCTGGTTGCTGCTGTTCTTCAGCGTCTACCTGCGCTGGCTCGAACCGGGCGGCTGGGGGAAACCCCAGCACTACATCATGCCGGTGATCGCGTATTCCCTCGCCCCCATGGGCCTCGTCGCCCGCTACACCCGGTCGAGCCTGCTGGAGGTCCTCCGCGCCGACCACGTCCGCACCGCCCGGGCGAAGGGCCTCAGCGAGGCGCGAGTGCTGAGTTGGCACGTCGGCCGCAACGCCCTGATCCCCTTCGTCACCATCCTCCTACCGGAGATCCCCAACATCCTGACCGGCTCGATCTTCATCGAGGCCACCTTCCGCATCCCCGGCCTGGGCCGCTTCTTCGTCACCAGCACCCAGTCCCGCGATTACCCGATGATCCTGGCCCTCGTCCTCCTCATCGCCGCCCTCTGGGGCGTCGTCTACATCCTGACCGACCTCCTCTATACGGTCCTCGACCCCCGCATCCGCCTCGGCGGCGGGGCGACCCGGTGATGCGCGACGGGGCGGCGATCGAACCCGTCAGCATGGATCGGCCCGGGGCACCGGGCGTCGCTGCCGGGGGGGACGGTGCACCGGGCATCGCCCTGGCCATCCCCGACCGGCGGATGGGCGAGCCACGCTCGGCCGCCTACTACGCCGGCAAACGGTTCCTCCGCCAGCGCCTGGCGATGGTCGGCCTGGTGATCACCCTGTTCCTGATCATCCTCGGCTTTGGCGCACCCCTCCTCGCCCCGACCGGCTACGCCGAGGCCGACCTGATGTCGGCCAACCAGTTCCCGACCCGAGAACACCTCCTCGGCACCGACACCATCGGCCATGACTTCCTCAGCCGGGTGATGTACGGCACTAGGACCTCCCTGATGGTCGGTTTTGCCGCCGTCGCGGTGGCCTGCCTGGTCGGCCTCCCGCTCGGCCTCGCGGCTGGCCTCTACGGCGGGTGGGTCGACTTCGCCGTGATGCGCCTGGTCGAGGTGATGACGGCCTTTCCGGGCCTGCTCTTCGCCATCTTCCTGATGACCGTCGTCGGCGCGGGCGTCGGCAACATCATCCTGGTCATCGGCATCACCAGTTGGGTCACCCTCTGCCGCCTGATGCGCGCCCAACTCCTCCTCCTGCGCGAGCAGGAGTACGTCGTCGCCGCCCGCGGCATCGGCGCTAGCGAATGGACGATCGCCACCCGCCACCTGCTGCCGAATGCGATCGCCCCCCTGATCGTCTCGGTCAGCCTGGCGATCCCGATCGCGATCTTCGCCGAGGCAGGCCTCAGCTATCTCGGCATCGGCATCAATGAACCCACCCCCAGCCTCGGTAAGATGGTCGCCGACAGCGCCCCCTATATCCGGGTCTACTGGCACCTCGGGCTCTTCCCCACCCTGGCGATCGCCCTGATCATGCTCGGGTTCACCTTCGTCGGGGACGGGCTGCGCGACGCCCTCGACCCCCGCCAAATATAGGCTCCCCACCGTGGAGTGGCCAGCCACGAGGCTGGCCTTCGGCATCAACGACGCGGAGGTCGCTCCCATGTCACAGACATCCAGGGACCCGGGGCCCACACGGGACGTCAACACGGATCGCCATCAGGTGGACCGCCGGACACTGATCCGGGGCGCCGCCGCCACCGGCGCGGGGATGGCCAGCCTGGCCATCTTCGGCGGCGTGGGAGCCTTCCCCTCCCCCGCCTCGGTGCGGACAAAGGCCTTCGCCCAGGCCGGTGCCGCCCTCCCGGCCGACGCGGCCCCCGCCGAACAGCAGCTCTGGCGCCAGGCCAGTGACCCGACGTTCGCCAAGGTCCTCGACTTCTACGAGGCCGTCTACGAGCGCCCCGCCGTCGCCGACCTCTCCAGCGAACCCCTGGTCCGTCTCGACAAGAACTTCCAGATCATCCCCGCCGCCGCCACCGAGTGGTCCGGCAGCGAGGACGGGAAGACCTGGACATATCAACTCGACCCGGACCTGATGTGGAGCGACGGCAACCCGGTCACCGCCGCCGACTGGGTCCGCACCTTCCAGTACTCGGCCGACCCGGCTCACGCCTGGGACTTCACCTGGTTCTGGAGCCCGGTCATCGTCAACTACGCCGCCGCCGTCGCCGGTGAGGTCCCCGTCGCGGAGATCGGCGTCCGGCAGGGTGCGAACGTCAATGAACTAGTCTTCGAGACGGTCGACCCCGCCCCCTATCTGCCGTCCATGTTGCTGTACTCGGCGCCCCTGTCCGCGGCGGCCCTCGACTCGACCGGTCCGCTGTACAACACCAATCCCGAGACGGCCGTCTCGTCTGGCCCGTTCATCCTGGAAGAGTGGGCTCGAGACCAGTACCTCCGCTACCGCCGCAACGAGGCGTATTCCGGGACGCTCGACATCCCGATGCAGCACGTCACGGTCAAGTTCGCCGCCCCGACGACCAACTTCACACTCTATGAGGCCGACGAGATCGACTTCATGGAGAATCCTGCCCCGGCGGAACTCCAGATCATCCAGGGTGACCCAGAGCTCAGCGAGCAGCTCTACCAGGGCGTCGGTGACTTCCGCGTCGATTACCTGTTCTTCGACGTGACGAAGGCCCCCTTCGACAACCTGCTCGTTCGCCAGGCGTTCAGCCACGCCATCGACCGGGACGCGATCAAGCAGCAGATCCTCGGCCCGCTCGGCAACCCCGCCTTCTCGTTCCTCGCCCCCGGCTTCCCGGCCAGCAACATGGACGCCCTCGCCGGTGTCCAGGCCTTCGATCCCGACCTCGCCAAGCGACTCCTCGCCGAAGCGGGCTACCCGGACGGTGAAGGGTTCCCGGACCAAGAGCTATGGCTGCGGGCGCCCACCCCGGTCGAGTCCGCCGTCGGCGGGGCGATCGGCGCGATGTTGACCCAACACCTCAATATCAACGTCGAGATCGGCCCTCGCGACCAGAAGACGTTCACGGACGCCCTCAACGCCAAGCCGACCGAGATCCCGCTCGGGTTCGTGTCCTACGGTATGGACTACCTGGACCCCTCCAACATGCTCGGGGTGTGGCTCAGCGGTGGCCGCCACTCCTGGACCAATGAGTCCTTCGATAGCGGCGTCCAGGAAGCCACCATCTTCCTCGGCGACGAGGCAGAACGGATCGCCATGTTCCAGGCGGCGGAGCGCATCCTGGTCGAGGATGTCCCGGCGGTCTTCATCCACTACCGGACCCCGGTCCAGCTCGTCAAGCCATACGTCGCCGGGGATGCCCTGGTCGCGGACGACAACGGCATCGCCGCCATCCACTGGCCGGGCTTCTCGACCGGCAGCACCGTCCCATCTGGGCTCTACATCACTCAGGAGGCACCGGCCGACCGGTCTTGATCGGGATCGCAATTACCGGGAAGGGGCGTCGCGAGCGATCGCGATGCCCTTCCCCCGTCGTCCACCACGACGCGCCGGAGCACCGATCCCGGCATGGGGAGACCTCGCGACCATGACCGATACCCGGCTCACCGTGCGGGGCGACGCGCCGATCGGCATCATCTCGCCCCGCCTCTACGGCCACTTCGCCGAACACCTCGGCCGCTGCTGCTACGGCGGGCTCTGGGACGACGGCCGGAGCGCCGATGATCCCTCCGCGTCGGGATTCCGCCGCGATGTCGTCGCCGCCCTCAAGGACCTCCCGGTTCCCCTGCTCCGCTGGCCGGGCGGCTGCTACGCCGACCATTACCACTGGCGGGACGGGATCGGTCCGCGGCAGGACCGGCCGCGCCGCCTCGGCATGTCGTGCGGCCTCCAGGTCGAGGACGACAACGCCCTCGGCACCCACGAGTTCCTCGCCCTCTGCGCCGACCTCGGGGCCGAGGCCTACCTGGCGGGCAACGTCGGCACCGGCACGCCACAGGAGTTGGCCGACTGGGTCGAGTACTGCGTCTCACCCCGCGACACCGCCCTCACCCGGGAGCGGGCCGCGAATGGCTCCCCCGCGCCCTTCTCCGTCCCCCTCTGGGGGGTCGGTAACGAGACCTGGGGCTGCGGCGGCAACTACGACGCCGTGACCTATGCCAAGGAATACCGCCGCTACGCGACGATGCTCCGCCACGTTGCCCCGGCCGCCGAACTCGTCGCCTGCGGTTTCGAAGACGACTGGAACGTCGCCTTCCTCGATACCCTCGGCTCCCACGCTCATCTCGTCGATCACCTCTCGATCCACGCCTACTGGAACGACGGCGGCCCCGAGACGAACTTCGACGAGGACGGCTTCGACGCTCTCCTGGCCGAGGCCCGTGGCACGGAGGTCTTCGTCGAGCGGACGGCAGCGATCATCCGGGACGCCGTCGGCGACCGGCACCACGTAGGTATCGCGTTGGACGAGTGGGGCGTCTGGCACCCGGAAGCCCGCCCCTGGGGCACCACCGGCGTCCCCGCTCGCGACCCGGTCACCTACGAGCAGGCCAACACCCTGCGCGATGCCCTGGCCGCCGCCGTCGCCTTCCGGGGCTTTCACCAGCAGTGCCAGGTCCTGACGCTCGCCAACGTCGCCCAGGTCGTGAACGTCCTTCAGGCCGTGGTGATGACTGACGGACCCCGGATGTGGCGGACCCCGACGTACCACGCCTTCCAGATGCACACCGCTCACATGTGCGCGACCGCGCTGCCGGTCTCCACCGATGAGGGCGTCTCCCTCCCTGACGGTTCCGCGGCCGTGGTCGGCACCGCCTCGACCACCGGCGGCGACCTGACCGTCTCCCTGGTCAACCAGTCGATGCGGCGGGGGGCGGAGGTGATGCTGCGGCTCGAGGGGCACGCCACCGACCGGACGCCAACGGCGATGATCCTCACCGACCCCGACCCCGCGACCCAGAACAGCGCCGCGGACCCAGATCGCTTGGTTCCCGTCCCAATCCCCGTCGCCGCGGATGGTGCTGGTTCATGGCGCCTGGACCTGCCCCCGGCGTCGCTCGTGACGATCCGTTACCCTGCCCGGTGACGGTCCGCGCGGCGGGCCGTCGCCCCGACCGTCGCGCCGCGACCTTCGACCATGGCCGCGCGTTCGCCAGCCGCTGAAAGGTCGCGTCCGATGTCGCTCGTCGAGGTCTCAACCGTCTCCGCCGCGCCGGACGCCACCGCCTTGCGGGAGAAATTCCTCCTCGACCCAGACGTGGTCTTCCTCAACCACGGCTCGTTCGGCGCCTGCCCCGCCCCGGTCTTCGCGGAGTACCAGCGGTGGCAGCGGGAACTGGAGCGCCAGCCGGTCGCCTTCTTCCAGCGGCGACAAGACGGCCTGCTTGACCGGGCCCGGCACCGCCTGGCGACCGCCCTCGGGGCTTCGGCCGACGACCTGGTCTTCGTCCCCAACGCGACCTCCGGCCTGAATGTCGTCGCCCGCTCCCTGGGCCTCGAACCCGGCGACGAGGTCCTGACCACCGACCACGAGTACGGCGCCCTGGACCTGACCTGGAGCCACCTCTGCGAACGGTGGGGGGCACGCTACGTCAAGGTCGCCCTCCCCTTGCCGGTCACGACGCCGGACGCGATCGTCGAGGCCATCTTGGCGGCGGTCACCCCGGCGACCAAAGTGGTCTTCCTCAGCCACATCACCTCGCCCACCGCCCTGATCTTCCCCGTCGCCGAGATCTGCCGGCGCGCCCGGGAGATTGGCATCATGACCGTGATCGACGGCGCCCACGCCCCTGGCCAGATCGACCTGGACCTCGACGCGATCGGGGCCGACGCCTACTCCGGCAACTGCCACAAGTGGCTCTGCGGCCCGAAGGGTTCCGCCTTCCTCCACGTCCGGCCGGAGCACCAGGATCGGGTCGAGGCGTTGGCCGTGAGCTGGGGCTGGGGGGAAGGTTTCCAGACTCACGACGGCCTCACCCGCTCCCAGTTCATCCGCCGCAACCAGTGGCAGGGCACCCGCGACCCGGCGTCGTACCTGGCCGTCCCGGCCGCGCTCGACTTCCTCGACGCCCATCACTGGGATGCGGTCCGGGAACGGTGCTTCACGATGGCGACAGGCGTCGCGGCCCGCGTCGCCGGCCTGACCGGCCTACCGTCGATCTCCCCATTGACCACCGATTGGGTAAGCCAGATGGTGGCGATGCCGATCCCGATGACCGATCCCGTCGCCCTCTCGGGACGGCTCCTGGACGATTACCGGATCGAGATCCCGCTGATGCGCCACGGCGACCACCTGATGGTGCGCGTCTCGGTCCAGGGTTACACCACCGGGGCCGACCTCGACGCGCTCGTGGCTGCGCTGGCCGCCCTGCTTCCCTCCGCCTGAGGCGGCCGGGACGGGGCGGCAACGCCGGGGCGCGGCTACCCCTCGCGGGGCATCCAGAACGTGACCGACACGCCGGACCCAGGCTCGGACTCGGCGTCGATGCCGCCCCCATGCCGGGCCATGATGCCACGGCAGATGTAGAGCCCGAGCCCGATCCCGGGGATGCCCCGCTCGACCACGTCAGCCGACCGGACGAAGGGCTCGAAGGCGCCCCGCAGTCCCTCGGCCGTCATCCCGATCCCGT
>JBBJOE010000323.1:0-3658 GCA_037721765.1 Thermomicrobiales bacterium | reverse complement strand
TGCCACCGGTGTGACGGCGTCGGCAGAACCACGGGAGGTTCTCGTGTCCTCCCGCGTCTCGGGGTCGCGCCCGCCACGGTGGGGAAACGGCGTGGCGCCCTATCGTGCGAGCTTCGCCTGCCAGACGTGCGAGTTGACGTCGCTGAACGACCGGGCCACGTCGTAGTCGACGTCGATGGCGTCGAAATGCTTCCGGGCCGCGTCGATCTTCTCGTTTTCCCGGCCGCGCCGGTCGGCCTCGACCAGCGACCCCTTCGTCTCCCGGACCAGGTAGAACGACTGCCCATCCGTCATCATGATCGCCCAGTCCGGGTTGTAGGTGCCGATCGGGGTATCGACGGTGAACCAGGACGGCAGCTTGACGTAATAGCGGACCCGCTCGTCGGTGTCGAGCGTCTCGACGAACGCCCCCTCGACGCCCTTGGAATCGAGTTCGACGAAGTCGTAGACGGTACGATCCTTGTTCTGGACCGGGTACAGCCGATCGACCGGACGGTCCAGTTCGAGGGCGGTCTCACCCCGGAAGCGGCTGACGCGCCAGACGTCGCCCTCGCGCCGTTCGTACTTCAGGCCCCCCTGCATCACCCGGCGCAACTCCTCCTTGATGATCGCGGTCGCCTGGGTGATGAACGACTGGGGATTGACCCGGATCGCCTCGGCCTTCTCGGAGTCGATCAGGATGCGGGCGACCGTGGCCCGGGTCAGGTCGGTCTCGCTCTGGATCATCGTGATCACGTCGGGGATGACCAGGTCCTGGCGTGACGCGATCTGGTCGGTATAGAGCGATGCGCCCTCCCGGATGCCGGCCCGGGTCTGCTGCAGCTCGGATCGCTGGATGGTGATCTTCGGCGGCGAGACCTTGAGTTGGAGCTTGATCCGCAGCGCCGCCTCGCGGACCAGCGCGTCGGTGTCGAACTCCACGACGTAGCGGGTCCGCTGGGCGACGCGGTGCCAAAAATCGAGGAAGTCCTGGTTGTCCAGGACGCGGTCGTTGACGGTCAGCTTCTGGCGGGGCCGGGACGGCTTGACGATCCGGTCGCGGAAGACGTAGCGGTTGATCCGGTCGGTGATCTGGGCCACGGTGCCCGGCTCTGCGTAGTCCGCCGGGACGTCCAACCGGAAACCGAGCTGGTCCGGGGCGTAGGTCGCCTGGACCTCGCCGGCGAAGTTCAGGTAGCCCTTCCTGACCAGGTGGCTGAAGATGCGCTCCGACCGGCCTGGGTGACGGCGACGGACTCGCCGCTGGCGGGGTCGAGGACCGTGACGTTGTTGAACGCGGTGCGGGGCACCTCGCCGAAGCGGATCTTGGCGTCTTGCTCGTACTCCCGTTGCAGCGTGTCGGCGAATTCCCGGTACGACTCGTTGGCGACCACGGTCAGGCGATTGACGTTCGGGTCGTGGATGCGCTCGCCCCGTTGGTTGACCGGCAGGCGCAGGCCGCGGCCGATCTCCTGGCGCTTCTTCTCGATCGAGCGGGTCTCGTTCAGGGTGCAGATCTGGAAGACGTTGGGGTTGTCCCAGCCCTCCCGCAGCGCCGAGTGGGAGAAGATGAACCGGAGCGGCTCGTCCAGCGAGAGCAGCTTCTCCTTGTCGCGCATGATCAGGGCGTAGGTCCGGTCGTCCTCCTGGGTCTTGCCGGTGGTGTCTTTGGCCCGCTTCTGATTGTCGATCGAGAAGTAGCCGTCGTGGAGTTGGCCGACCGGCGGGTGGGCCAGGGCGCCATAACGATCGTATTTCTGCCGGAGATCGGCGTACGATTCCTCGAACCAGCGGGCCAGTTTGCCCGGGCGGGCGATGCCGGACTCGTCGTACTCGCGGTAGTTGGCGACGCGGTCGATGAAGAAGAGCGACAGGACCTTGATCCCCAGCGGGGCCAGGGACAGTTCTCGCTCGAAGTGCTGGCGGATCGTCGTCGTGATCTGGGCCCGCATGATCGCGTCGGTCATCTCGCCGAGGGAGACCCCCGGGCCGACCCGCGCCCCGCCGCTGAACTCGGCGTACTCGTTGCCCGGCTCCCAGCTCAGGGCGGTGACGATGTAGCCGTCGGCGTATTCGGGTCGCCGGTCGGAGATGTCGGCCAGGCCGCTGCCCCGCTTGACCCAGACCTTCTTGCGGGCCGGGTCGGTGACGCCGCCGGCGGTGATCTCGACTTGGGTGCGGCCCTTGACGATGTCGGACTGGACGAACCGGACGTAGGCGCTGTTGGCGTCCTGCTCCTGGAGGACGCTGGCGACCTCGATCTGCTTGACCAGCTTCTGCTCGTAGGCCTCGATCGGGCCGAGGCGGTAGACCTTGTTCGGGCTGTCGAAGGTGGCCGAGTACTCCAGCGTCACCAGCGGCGAGAGGTTGGCCAGGGCCCGTTGGGACTTTTCGGCCTGGACCCGCTGCGGCTCGTCGACGATGACGACCGGCGAGGTGCCCTTGATGTAGTCGATCGGGGCGTAGCCGTTCAGCTTGTCGAACGGGCGGTAGATGACGTTGCCGCCGCCCCGGCCGCCCTCCCTGGCCTCGGTGTCCTTGATGAAGGCCTGGATGTTGATGACCATGATCTGGACGGTGTTGGCCGTCGCGAAGGAACGGATGCGCCCCAGGCGGCCGCTGTCGTAGACGAAGTGCTCGAAGGTGACGTCGTAGAGGCCGCGGAAGTGCTCGCGCATCGTGTCGATGCTGTGCAGCACCCCCTCGCGGATCGGCACGGACGGGACGACGACCACGAACTTCTTCAGGCCGTAGAGCTTGTGCAGCTCGAAGATCGTCCGCAGGTAGACGTAGGTCTTGCCGGTGCCGGTCTCCATCTCGACCGCGAACCGGCGCTCGCCCATGACGTTCACCTGGGCGATCTCGTTGCGCCCCTGGACGGCGCGGAGGTTGGTGAGCAGCGCGTCGTCGTCGAGCGAGACCGTGTTGCCGATCCCGACCTCGGTGAACTGGAGGGCGTTGGGGGTCGTGGTGATCGAGAGGGGGGCATCGGCCATCGGTAGGCCGTCGAACAGGTCGGTGACGGCCCGGATCGCGTCCCACTGGTGGGGCAGGGAGGGGTCGAAGCGGAGGTGCATGGTCGGGGACGCCATCGTCAGACCACCTTGAAGACGATCGGGGCGGCCGCGTCCCGCGCGTGCGAGGCGATGATCTGGCCGGCGTTGACCTTGGTCTGGTCGTCCGGGAAACCAGCGTCGAGGCAGAGGATCTCGGCCGGTCGGCGGGCGGCCATCCCCTCGACCAGTCCCAGCGTGATCTGGCGGTCGAGACAGATCAACAGCGTGCCGTCCCCGACGTCGTAGACCCGCTGGCCGGCGATCTCGACGATGGCGACCGGCGTGGTCAGCTCGAACCCGGTCTTGAGCAACAGCTCCGCCAGCAGCGCCCCGTCGTCGGCGCCGGGCCGGACGTGCTCGGCGGCGAGTTCCAGTTGGCGGCGGATATCCCCCTCGGGGATGGTCCCATCCCAGGGCCGGAAGTTGCTCGGGGCCAGCCGGTAGGCGCGGAAGCCCAGGTCGAGCGGCGCCGGACCGTCCGCCACCTGGGTAGCGGCCGATCCCGTGTCGACCCGCGCCCCATCAGCGGGATGACCCGGCATCGACAACGCGTGTTGGCTGGGGGTGCGGGAGGACCTTGTGTCCTCCCGTTGTCCCCCAACCCGCCCATCGCCTACCTCCGC
>JBBJOE010000322.1:0-3664 GCA_037721765.1 Thermomicrobiales bacterium | reverse complement strand
GTCCGAACAGGTGATCCTTTCCGACCAGCATGGTCCTGTACCCGGCACCGTGGAGCGTTGCCGCCAGGTTTGGCGTGTCCACCGGCAGGGGAAAGCCCGAGTTCGGTCCCAACCCAGCCCGGGACCGGCTCGCCGGCCGGGACCGGCAGCTTCCAGAAGTCCGACTCGTGACCGCGGATGAACTCGGCGCTGCGGAATGATTGGACGTACTCGTTGCCGAGGGGTTCCCAGTAGTGATAGTGGTCGGTGACGATGCCGGTGGCGTGGCCGTGGTCGGCGAGCAGCTTGGGGAGCCGGTGATCGAACGGCTCCAGCGGTCCCCAGGGGCGCCACATCATCTCCTTGAAACCGGCAAAGATCTCTCGCCTGGCGGGCATGCAGGGGAGGCTGCCGACGAAGTGGTTGTCGAGGCGCCAGGCCCGGCCGGCGAAGGCGTCCAGATTCGGGGTGGCGACAGGACTGGGACCATAGGCCGAAAGGGCATGCCGGTTCAAGCTGTCGATCAGGACCACGACGACGTTCATGGAAGCTCCCGCACACATTGGGGGTCCCCGTGTGACCCCTCGAAACGTGGCCCGCGCGATCCATCGGGGATTCCGACAGGAGTCGTCCGATGAGATTCACCCGGGCGATCTCGCCAGGGGCCACCCGGCGATGGGGGTCCGGGATGGACCAGCACCTCCGTGGGCGCAGGGCCACGCAGTCTACCCCGCTGCTAACGCTTGAGCAAACGATTTCACGACCAATGCCGAGTCGCCGCTGAGGTGGTCATCGTCGGCCGTGGCGAATGTGCCGACCGCGTCCCAGGACGCCGGCATAGTGATCGTCCGGCATTGCCGAGGCAGTCGTTGGCTTCCGGTCGAGGTCACCGTGCGCGGTGGCAGGTCTCCGGCTAGGCGCGCAGATCGACGGACTGGTCATGGCCCGGCGAAACGCCCACGAGATCCGAGATTGACCCGGCGATCGGCTAAACCGACGGGATACGACTGCCATCACGACGGTCGGGCCCCACCCGCGGGGTCGACGGGCCGGTTCAAGAGGGGTGGATGGGCTCCAGTGGTTGCGTGCGAGGCCCGGAACCGGCGCGACCGGCGGTGAGGGGGTGACCGTTCTTCGTGGTCATGAAGCACGCCCCGTCCGTCCCGCATGGCACGAAGGTGGGAGGGACGAGCGACGGGCGAGAGGCTCACCGAGAGCCCCTCGCCCGCTGGGGTGCCCCGGTCGAGACCGGGTACCGGGTCAGGCCGCCTTGGCCGCCTTCTCTCGCTCCTTCGCCGCCGCCTTGGCCGTCTTGCCCAGTTCCTTGGAGAGGGCCTCGATCCGCTTGGACATCGCCTTCTCCTGGTCCAGGTTCGCCTTCAGGGCCCCGGCCACTTCACGCTCGCCGAGGTCCTTCGCCATCTGGACTAGCAGGGTGTAGGTGGCGATCTCGTAGTGTTCGGTCTTGGCGGCCCCTCCCACGTTGCCCATCTCCAGCACGTCGGGCGTCGGCTCCTCCTCGTGCAGGGCCTCGTGCTCTTTCTTCAGTCCCTCGGTGGCGTGGCAGGTCGTCTCCTCCGGCTCCTCACCCAGGGCCTTGAAGACGTCTCGGAGCCGGGAGATCTGCTCCTTGGTCTCCCCCTCGTGGTCCTGGAACGCCCGCTTCACCTCGGGGTGGCGGGACTCCTTCGCCAGTTCCGGCAGCATGCCGAGGATGATGTGCTCGGCGCTCATCGCGTCCGACAGCTCGTGGACGAACAGCTCGCGCGGTGTGGTCAAAGCCATGGTGTCGCGTCTCCCCGGCACCCGGTGCCGTCGTGATCTTCCCGACCCGCGCCCCGGCGGGTCCCTGGGTCAGCGAAAACGCAGTCCCCGTGCCGCCGTGAACGTACGGGGACCGGACGACTTCGGGCCCGTCGCCCGTCGCCCGCCGCGTGTCGCTCGTGGAGAAGCGATCACCGGCACGGGCGAGGCCCGGCGCACCGCCCCGGGATGGGGAAGGACACCAGTCCTCGTCGCCCGAGCGACGTGCGACGACAGCCGGTCGCGCGACCACCCCATCCTTCCGGCTCCCGGCTCCCGGCTCCCGGCTACCGGACCGGAAGGGCGTCGGCCTCGTCCTGGGTGGTGACCACGGCACCCTCGGGCACGATGGTCCCCTCGCGCAGGGTAAAGGCGCCCGCCACCGTGGCGCCGGAGCGGATGGTGACGTTGTCCTCGACGGTGGCCTGGAAGACGACGCAGTCGTCCTCGGACTCGAAGTTGTCCCCGACCACGAGCGGGCCGTGGAGCACGTTGCCGTCGCCGACGTGGGCGTTCTCACCGACCGTGACACCCGTGCCCTTCAGGGCGTGGAAGGTGACCCGGCTCTGGATCCGGGCCCGGCGGCCGATGATGATCGGCGTCCCCTCGTCGGCCCGGATCGCGCTGCGCTGGCCCACGGTGCCGTCCTCGCCGAGCCGGACGTCACCGACGATCCGGACCAGCTCCGCCAGGACGGTGCCCTCGCCGATGGTCGGCATGATTGGCTCAGGCTGCCACGACGTGACCGGGTTGACGCCGACCGCCTCGACCCCGGTCCGGCCCTGTTCCCGGAACAGCACGATGTAGCCACTGGCGAACTCCAGGTTGACGCCCTGGACCTCGTGCTTGAACTCCTCGTTGGCCTCGACGATCTCGGGCAGGGCGTCCGCCTGCTCCTGGGTCGTGATCCGGGCCCCGACCGGGGTGATCCGGTTCTCCGGGATGGTGACGTTCTCGACGACCGTGTTGTGCATGATCATCGACCCCTCCCCGACGGTCGAGTTACGGGTCCGGGAGCGGAAGCCGAAGAACGTGAAGGCGCCGATGGTGGAATTCTCGATCACCGCCTGGTGGGCGATCGAGACCATGTCGGCGAAGACCAGGTCGGTCTCGTCCGAGAGCAGGTAGGCGTTGTCTTGGAGGTTGTTCTCGTCGCCCAGGCTGACCAACCGCCCGTCGCTGGCGTAGAGGATCGTGTTACTGGCGACGAAGCTGCGCTCGCCGATCTCGACATCGCCGTAGATCTCGACCAGCGGGCTGAGGTACGAGGTCCCGACCGGCCCGGCAACGTCCAGCAGCGTTCGCCCCGAGGCGCCGGGCGACGCCACCGGCGACGCCACTGGCGAAGCATCCTGAGCGAGGGTCCCCAACTGCCCCATCGGACTCAGGGCCAGCCCCGCCGCGAGCCCGACCCCGCCGCCCATCATCGCCCGCCGGGAAAGCATCCGCCGCCAGCGAAACTCGTCACAACCGCATCCAATTGAGCCCATATCCATGTCATCCCTTTGTGTTGAAGAGGGTGAACGCCAATCAGCCTGCTTCGTTCTATGGTCCCAGGACGACCCTGCCCGCCTGGAATGCCAACTCCGCATCTTGCGATCCACGGATTCGTTGAGTCCAGTGGGCTCTCATAAAGTACGTCCGCGCCGACATCACGCCTGATGTCCGTCTGTCCATGTCCTCCATCTCGTCGCGCTGGGTATCCGAAATCGTATGCGGCTAGTCCGCGCGGCCCGGTCGACCAATCGTGGTGCCCTGCCCGTCGGATCGTTCAGGAGATCATCACATTCACCGTCGATGCCGCGATGACAGCTTGTCACGATCCTGATATGATCCGGTCCCCCGGAGACGGAGTGTCCGTCCTGGGTCGTTCTTTCTCCCC
>JBBJOE010000043.1:0-13554 GCA_037721765.1 Thermomicrobiales bacterium | reverse complement strand
GCGTTCATTGCCCCAGTCTGCCGGTCCGGACACCGACCTCGCAACCCGCTCTAGGTGCCCGGAGCCGGGGTCACGGTCGGCACCGACGTGCCGATGGCCGGCAGCGGCCGCACCGACGGGCCGAGGGCCGGAGGGGGCGGCATCGCGGCCGGCGTGACGACGACCGGGACGCGCCACCACCCGACCGACCCGGTGTTCTCGGTCGTGAGCACATACGAGGCGGGCGGGCGCGGCTGATCGGTCCCCGCCACGGTCTCGGGCCGCGTGGCGAGGAACCAGATCCCGAATGCCAGCGCGTACGTCAGTCCCACCGCCACCAGGGCCCGGGTGCCGCCGGAGCGGGGATCGCGGCCCGGCAGAACCGGCGCGACGGATTCTGCCGGGCCAACGGGGCCGAGGCGGTCTGGCACCGGTCGCCGGTCGGGTTTGGGCCGCCGTGCGGCTGACTTGGTCTTCCGCCGCTTTACCACGCCGCGCCTCCCGATCTCATCGTGTCCCGCCCGAAAACGACCGATGCCGTGGCCTGGAGCCTCACGGCGAACCGGACCACGGCATGACGCTCCCCGGACCCCGCCGCTACGCGGATTCGGCGTAGGGGATCTCGCGGTCGTTGACGGTCATGAGCAGCGGACGCGACCGGTTGTTGATCACGTCGGCGTTGACGACGCACTTGCGGACGTTCTCGAGCGAGGGGATCTCGTACATCACGTCGAGGAGGATCTCCTCGATCGTGGTCCGCAGGCCCCGGGCACCGGTCTTCCGCTCCTCGGCCTGCTTCGCCGTGGCGTCGAGGGCGTCCTCGGTGAAGATCAGCTCGACGTTGTCGAGGTTGAAGAACTTCTGGTACTGCTTGACGACCGCGTTGCGGGGCTCGGTCAGGATCCGGATCAACTCGGGTCGCGTCAGGTGATCCAGCGAGACCGAGACCGGCAAGCGGCCGACGAACTCCGGGATCAGCCCGTACTTCAGCAGGTCGTCGTGGGTCAGGTTGTGGAGCGGGTTGGCCTCCTGCGCCCTCGGGGCGTCGTCCCCGCCGCCGAAACCGATCATGGCCTGCTTGCCAGTCCGCTTCGAAACGATCTCCTCCAGCCCCTCGAACGCTCCCCCGCAGATAAAGAGGATGTTCCGGGTGTCGATCTGGATGTACTCCTGGTGGGGGTGCTTCCGGCCGCTCTGGGGCGGCACGTTGGCGACCGTGCCCTCGATGATCTTGAGCAGGGCCTGCTGGACGCCCTCGCCGGAGACGTCGCGGGTGATGCTGGGGTTGTCCGCCTTGCGGGCGATCTTGTCGATCTCGTCGATGTAGATGATCCCGGTCTGGGCCCGGGCCACGTCGCCCGCGTTCTGGATCAGCCGCAGCAGGATGTTCTCGACATCTTCCCCGACATAGCCGGCCTCGGTCAGCGCCGTGGCGTCGGCGATCGAGAAGGGGACGTCGAGCAGCTTGGCTAGCGTCTGGGCCAGCAGGGTCTTGCCGCAGCCGGTCGGGCCGACGAGGAGGATATTGCTCTTCTGCAACTCCACCTCGTCGTTGCTCTCGATCCCGGCGTTGATCCGCTTGTAGTGGTTGTAGACGGCGACGGAGAGGATGCGCTTGGCACGGTCTTGGCCGACGACGTACTGGTTGAGCTGTTCGTAGAGGGTGCGCGGGGTGGGAATCTTGGTCAGGGCGGTCTCGACGCGGGGGGTGGCCGGCTCTTCTTCCTCGATGATCTCACGACAGAGTTGGACGCACTCGTCGCAGATATAGACCTGATTCGGGCCCGCGATCAGGCGCCGCACCTCGTCTTGGCCCTTGTTACAGAATGAACACCGGTACTGCACCCGATCACCTCGCGCGTTCGGGGGACCCGCCCCCGGAAATCCGTCCTCGTACCCCGCTCCGGCGGGCCGGGCGTCGCCCCGGCTCGTCTGAGCCCTACTTGGTCTCGCGGCCGTTCACGGCCAGGGCGGCGGTGCCGACCACGTTGTGTGGCTCCAGGACCTCGTCGACCAGGCCGTAGAGCTGCGCTTCCCTGGCGGTCATGTAGTAGTCGCGCTCGGTGTCCCGCTTGACCTTGTCGTACTCCTGACCGCAGTGGGACGCCAGGATCTCGGTCAGCTTGGTGGTCAGGCTGATCGTCTCGCGGGCGACGACCTCGATGTCCGGCACGGCGCCGCGGAAGCCGGCCGACCCCTGATGGATCATCACCCGGGCGTTCGGGAGGGCGAACCGCTTGCCCTTGGCACCGCCCGCGAGGAGCACGGCCGCCATGCTGGCGCTCATACCCATGCAGAATGTGGCGACATCGGGCTTGACCATCTGCATCGTATCATAGATAGCCAGGCCGGAATACACGACGCCGCCCGGCGAATTGATATAGAGACGAATGTCCTGGTCGGGGTCCTCGTGAGCCAGGAACAGCATCTGGGCGATGATCACGTTGGCGATCTGGTCGTCCACCGGGGTGCCCAGGAAGATGATCCGGTCCTTGAGGAGCCGAGAGTAGATATCGAACGCCCGCTCGCCCCGGTTGGTGCTCTCGACCACCATCGGGATGAGATTCTCGATCGTCGGGATGTTCATCGCGTCTGAACCCTTACCTTTCTCGTGCGTGACCCCGGCCCACCCGCCGCCCCGGCCCGGGGACCGGTCCCGGCCGGCGCTGTCGGGGGGGCGGCCCGCTGACGCCAATGATACTCCGTCCCCCCCTCCCGACGACTCCCCGTCCGGGCAGGATCGAGCAAGTTCGTGCCGGCCTCGTCTGAACGCGTCTCACCCTGCCCACGCGCCGTTCGCGGGGTCGGCGAGGCAGGGTCAGGACCGGTCTCCGTGACAGGTCGCGGGCGGCCCGCTTCATGGGTCGAAGGGATCCCCCCGGCGCCGGAGCCAGCGGTGCGAGGCGATCTCGTCGTAGCGCTCGCGACGTCGGCCGCGACGGCACCGGCCCAGGCAAGAAAACCTCATTGGTCGTGCGATTGACAATGCCCCCGTGACCATTTGAGGTCTGTCTGCAAAGCTAGAGCCACTCCACGCCGTGGGCCAGCATGACCATGATCGAATAGCGGGTCGCCAACTTGCGGCGGTCCTTGGCTGGTCGCCCCGTGCGGGGACGCTGAGGCGGCGGCGGTGCGAACGCGTTCCACCGCTCGTCGGTCAGCTCGTGCCGGCATTATGGACTCATCGTCCCGGAGCGCCTATGGGTACAAAGGGTTCGATCAGCCGGTCAGCCCTTATCGGCGCCGATGGTCAACCCGGCTATGAAATACCGCTGGAGCGCAAAGTAGACGATCAGCGTCGGCAGGGCGACGTACATTGAAGCGGCCGCGATCAGGTTGTCATCCGTGAAGAACTCGCCGCCGAGATTCGCGAGCGATGAGGTGATCGGCCGGTCCGCGCCCTGCTGCTCGAGGACCACGGCCCAAAAGAAGTCGTTGTAGATCCACGTGAACTCGAGCGTGCCTAGCGCCGCGAGTGCCGGGAGCGTGAGCGGCATGATGATCTCGCGATACTGCCTCCAGACGCCCGCGCCATCTATCCTGGCCGCTTCGTTCAGCGACCTCGGCAGCAGCTTCATGTAATTGCTGAGGACGAACGTGCAGAAGCCGCTCTGGAACGCGACGTGGATCAGGATCAAGCCCCAGATGCTGCCATTGAGCTTGCCCGAGTTCGAGAGGAACGACGGGAGTTCGACGCGATTGTAGAACTGGAACAACGGCTGGATGATGATCTGCTGGGGCAGGAGGTTACCGGCCGTGAAGACCGACAAGAGGAGGATGTTGAACTTCCAGGAATACCGGCTCGCGACGAACGCCACCATGCTCGAGAAGAAGAGGGTCAGGACGAGCGCCGGCACCAGCACGAGCGCCGTATTCCAGTACTTGTGGAGGATGTCCCCCTGCTCCCACGCGTTCCGGTAGTTGTCGAGGGTCAACGAACGAGGCCGGGAGAAGAAGCCATACTGCACGGTCTCGGCAAACGGACGAAGCGACGCGAAAACCGCTCCCACGATCGGAACGAGCCAGAGCAATGCCGTGAGGGAGATGAACCCGTACAGCGCGATTCGAGCCGGTCGAACACGGAGCTGACGGCTGGAACTGACACTCGATCCCGTCATTAGGAATCAGCTCCTTCCTGTGTGTTGCGGTAATGATTCGTGACGTACCAGACGACGAAGCCGAAACAGAGGAGGAAGAGGATCGTCGCGTAAGCAGACCCGCGACCGACGTTACCGCCACCCTCCCCGAGCAAGTTGTTCGTCGTCAGGATCGATAGCACCTCGGTCTTGCGAGGGGTATTCAGCACGTAGATGATGTCGAATGCTCGGAGTGCCTCGATCACCGTGATGACCGCGACCACCACGTTGATCGGCTTGAGGGAAGGGAAGATCACGTGACGGAACGTCTGCCACTCATTGCTGCCGTCCAGCATGGACGCTTCCCGGAGCGTATTGTCCACACTCTTCAATCCGGCGAGGTACAGCACCATGATATAGCCGGTATGTCGCCAGGCCATCGCGACCAGGATCGCCACGAAGTTGTTCGAGATGCCGTAGCCGCCCCCGAGTGGAATGAGGAAGGATTGGTTTCCGAGCCAATCGATCGCTTCCCCACCACCGAAGAACTGGGTGGCGAGACCGTTCTCCGTCGAGTAGATCACGCTCTGCCACATGAACCCTACGACCGCGAGGGAGAGCACGACCGGGGTGAAGTAAATGCTCTGGAAGAATCGTGTCCCCCGGATATCTTTATCGAGCAGGTAGGCAAGGGTCACGCCGAGCGCGGTCGGACCGACGAACAAAAAGACCAAGAGGACCGTATTGTTGATGAGCGCTTGATAAAAATTCTTCTCGAAAACCGTAAATATCTGCTGATAGTTCTTGATCCCTACCCAGGTGATGTCATCGAAGCGGATGCCCTTCCAATTTGTGAATGAGAGCAGGATCGACGCGATCGTGGGGATCCAGACCAGCGCGACGTGCAGGACCGTCGGGATCCCGGCCATGGCCAGCGCCACCCACCGGTCGCGTCCGTCGAACTGCCGACTCGCACGGGACGTCCGGCTGGCGACGGTCGTGGGCGCGTTCTCGACTTGAACTGCCGTTGCCAATGCTGCCCCCGCTGCGCTAAAGAGGAGAGAGCACCCGTCGGCGTGGGCCGGCGGGTGCCTTCGGCGTTACTCGCTGAAGATCGCTTCGGCCTGGGCCTGCATGTCCTCGAGGATCGAGTCGATGCCCGAGGGGTCCGCCAGGAAGTCCGCGAACGCCTGACCGGCGACATTCGAGGCGAACTCCGGGCTCGTATCGCGGTCGAGGAACTGCGTCACGTTCGGCGCTTCGGCGACAGCGGCGAGTACCTTCTGCTGCAGCGGGGTATAGAGGGCGGTGTCGACGTCAAGCGACGGCGCCACCACACTGGGATCCTTGCTCAGGTACGCCTCCTGGGCATCCGCGGTACCGAAGTGGTACAGGAGTTCCTTCGCGGCGGCCTCGTTGCTTGGCTCCTTCGCCATCATCCAGCCGTCGATCGGCGCTTCGACCGTGCCGGTCCCATGCTCCGGGTCGAGCTCCGGGAAGGTGAAGAAGTCGAGGTCGGCGGTATCGCCCTCCGGGAACTGATTGCCGATGAAGGTCCCGATGGTCATCATGCCGGCTTCTTTACTCACGATGGTAGCCGCGGCCTCTTCCCAGGTTCGGCCGTTGGGGTTCTCCTGGTGGAGTGGCAGGAGGCTCTCCCACGTCGTGAACACGTTCTTCACCCGCTCGTCGGTCCACTTCTCTTTGCCGGCCATCAGGTCCATGTGGAACTGGTAGCCATTGAGGCGGAAGTTGAGCTGGTCGAACGTGCCCATCGCCGGCCACCGGCCATCATTGCCGAACGCGAACGGGACCATCCCCTTATCCTGCATGTTCGACGCCAGACCCTGGAGCTCGTCCATGGTCTTCGGTGCCGTCCACCCGTTCTCCTCGAACACGCTCGGGCGGTAGTAGATTCCCCAGATGTAGTAGCTCCACGGCACGAAATACTGCTTGCCGTCGTCACCGGTCGAGGCGAGCTTGAATCCCTCGGTCAGGAGCTCGTTCAACCCCGCGTCCCAGACATCGGTCAGGTCGCCGAGCAAGTCCTGGGCGGCGAAGAAGCGCATCCGATAGCCCGCGAACCAGGGGATGACATCGTCTGGGTTCTGGAGATAGGTGGTGATGTTTTCCTGGAAGGTGTTGTGATCGACCTCGTTGATGCTGACGGTGACGTTCTTGTTCGGCAATGCCCCGACCGCCGCGACCAAACCCTGCTGCGGCAGGGCGTTCGAGTAGTTCGAGCCCAGGGTCACCTCACCGGTGGCCGTCCCCAGTTCGACCTGGGCGCGGGCGATCCCGGCGGGCAAGCTGAGCCCGAGTGCCGCCGCGCCGGCCGCTCCCTTCAAGAGACCCCGGCGGTCGAAGGCGTACCCGAACGCGGACGGGCTCGGCGAACGATGAGTGTTTCGCGTGGGCATGTGTGGCTCCTCGATGAATGCACTTCTGGCGGAAACGCCACCAGCGATCGCGAACGGCAATGTTCCGACTTCGCTAGGGTATGGTGTACAACGAATCGATGTCAATGGCCCTCGGCTACGACCGATGTCAGCACTGCGTCGGACCACAAGACCCTCGAATGGCGACCCCGAGATTCGTGGCCCGACCATCCTGCTGGGCGAAGACATCAGCTCCCACGTCGCAAGGTTCCCCGGACATCTTGACCGTCATCATCCCGATCCGTCTCGCGAGATGTCCCTCTCACCAGGTTCATCAAGGAGTCCCCACCCTGTGAGCATCGGTTCCCTCGCCCGCCTAGACCCGGCCCAGGAAACGTTCACCCTCGGCGTCTGCTACTACCCCGAGCACTGGCCCCGGGACCGGTGGGCGGGATACGCCAAACGGATGCGGGTGGCCGGACTCACCTACGTCCGGATCGCCGAGTTCGCCTGGAGCCGGATGGAGCCAGAGGCGGGGCGGTACGAGTGGGGCTGGCTCGACGAGGCGGTCGAGACCCTGCACGCCGAGGGATTGCGGGTCGTCCTCTGCACGCCGACCGCGACGCCCCCTGCTTGGCTGGTCCGGGCGCACCCGGAGATCCTGCCGGTCGATGCCGAGGGGCGCACCCGGGAGTTCGGCTCCCGCAAGCACTACGATCACGCCAGCCCGGTCTACCGCGAACAGAGTCGCCGGATCACCCGGGAGATCGCCGGCCGCTATGGGGAGCACCCGGCCGTGGTGGGGTGGCAGACCGACAACGAGTTCGGCTGCCACGACACGACCCGCTCCTACGGCCCGGCCAGCCAGGTCGCCTTCCGGGAATGGCTCGCCCGGCGGTACGGATCGCTGGACGTGCTGAACGAGGCCTGGGGTGCGGTGTTCTGGAGCCAAGAGTACACCGCCTGGGACCAGATCCTGCCGCCCAACCTGACCGTGACCGAGCCGAACCCCTCCCACGTCCTCGATTTCTCTCGCTATGCCAGCGACATGGTCGCCGAGTTCCAGGCCGAGCAGGTCGCCATCCTGCGGGAGCTGTCGCCCGGCCGGTGGGTGACCCACAACTTCATGATCTTCTTCTCGGACTTCGACCACTACCGGGTCGCCGAGGGACTCGACTTCGTCGCCTGGGACAATTACCCGACCGGGATGCTCGATCGCTCGGACCAGTCCGACGAGGTCAAGATTCGCTTCGCCCGGACGGGCGAGCCGGACCTGATCGGCTTCAACCACGACCTGTACCGTGGTCTCCTCCGTGACGAGGACGGGACGGGACGGGCCTTCTGGGTGATGGAGCAGCAGTGCGGCCAGGTGAATTGGGCACCGTCCAACCCCCTCCCCGCCCAGGGCGCGGTGGCCGTCTGGACGGCCCAGGCCTACGCCCACGGGGCCAGCACCGTCAGCTACTTCCGCTGGCGGGCGGCCACGATGGCCCAGGAACTGATGCACTCGGGCCTGATCCGTCACGACGAGACGGACGATCGGGGCATGGCCGAGGTCGCCACTCTGGAACTGCCTGGCCGGGCCAATGTTCCCACCCGCACACCCGTCGCCCTCCTGCACGACTACGAGAGCCTGTGGGCCTACGACTCCCAACCCCACGGCGAGGGGGCCAGTTATTGGGGCCAGGTCCTCCAATATTATGTCGCCCTGCGCTCGCTGGGCATCGACGTTGATATCGTCCATCCGGATCGCGATCTGTCGCCGTATCGCCTCGTCGTCGCCCCGGCCCTCCATCTGATGAGTCCCGAACGGGTAGCGCTTCTGGCCACGGTCGCTCACCATGCGCGGGTCGTCTTCGGCCCCCGTACGGCCTACCGGACTCCGACCGGCCGCGTCCACGAAGACGGCGCCCCGGGGCCGCTGCGAGACTTGGCCGGCTGGTCGCTGATGAACGTCGATGGCCTCCGGCCGGGATTGACCCAGCGTGCCGGTGGGCACGAGGTGACGGTGTGGGCCGAGTGTTATCGCCCGGGGGACGGCGCGGAGGTGTTGGTCACGTATGACGACGGCCCGATGGCCTCGGCGGCGGCGATAGTCCGCAAGGGGAACGTGACGACGATCGGCTGCTGGAGCCCGACGCTGATCTCGTCGGTACTGCGGGACATCTGCGCCGAGATCGGGATCGAGACGACCGATCTGCCCCGGGGAGTCCGGGTGTCCCGGCGCGGCGGGCTGACGACCGCGGTGAACTTCACCGCCGAGGCGGTGACGCTGCCCTCGGGTCACGCCCTCGGTCCCGTCTCGTACCTGCAATGGTGACCGTCCGGGGCCGGGGCGGACGCGTCCCGCTGCCGGACATGGGAGATGTCGGATGGAACGGAGACTGGCCTCCGAGCGGTGTGAGGCATGCCGGCCCGGTGCGCCCCGCGTGCGGGACGACGAGTTGCCGAATCTGCTGGCGGCCGTGCCCGACTGGGAGCGGACCGTGTGGGACGGCTCCGACCGCCTCCGCCGGGCGTACCGGTTCCCGGACTTCGCCTCCGCGCTGGAATTCACCGCCCGGGCCGGGGCGCTGGCCGAGGCGGAGGACCACCACCCGACGATCACCCTCCGGTGGGGACGGGTGACGGTCTCCTGGTGGACGCACGTCATCGCCGGGCTTCATCGCAACGACTTCCGGATGGCGGCCAAGTGCGACGCGATCTACCGGGAAATGGCACCGGCCGGAGGAGTAGCCCCGGCCGGTTGACCATCTGGAGTCCGGTGTCCGGTCGCCGCTACTCGTAGCGAAGCGCCTCGGCCGGAGCAAGGCGGGAGGCCTGCCGGGAGGGGACCCAGGTCATCGCCAGGGCCGAGACCACGGTGATGACCAGGATCCCGACCACGATCGACCAGGGAATCACGAAGTCGGCGTCCGGGCCGCCGAAATCGTCGCTGGTGAAGAGCTGGTAGGCAAGGGTCAGGCCGAGGACCAGGCCGGTGACCACCCCGATCGTGACCACGAAGAGGGTCTCGATGATCATGCTCAGGCCGACCATCGAGCGCTGGTAGCCGAGGGCGCGCAGCATCCCGATCTGCTGGCGCCGCTCGACCACGGCCCGGAAGGAGATCACCCCCACCGCCGCGACCCCGACCAGCAGCCCGAGCCCCATGAACCCCTGGATGATGTAGAGGAACCCATTGGCCTGGGACTGCTGGTCTTCCAGCTCGTCCTGGATCGAGACGGCCTGGGCCCCGTTCTGGAGCAGGGCTGACTCGACGCCCCGGGCCACTTCCAGCGCGTCGTCGGCGTCGGGCGTCCGCAGGTAGTACAGATACGCGTCCGGCTGATCGTAGATGGCGTTCGGCCCCACCACCGTGGCCATCGGGGCGTAGACCCCGAAGAGGCTGCTGATCTCCTCGTCAATGATGCCGATGATCCGGAGTGGGACGGCCGCGCCACCCTCCCGGGGTTGGACCTCGACGGTGATCGGGGCGAAGACATCGTCCGTCTCCGAATAGCCATCCAGCGTGAAGCGGTCCCCTCCTGGGCCGTCATTCCCCGGAATGGCGGACGAGTCGATGATCCCGACCCCCGGCTCGTTCCGCAGGGCCGCGATCACCGCGGCATCCGTGGCGTACCCCTCGGCGCGGGCGGTGAAGGTGAACGCGGTCTCGGTAATGAAGGCGTCGTCCATGCCAGAGACCAGTGTCGTGCCCGATGCCGACGTACCCGGGACGCTGACCTGACCCTCGACGCTCCCAAGGGCAACGCCGCCCACGGCATCAACTCGGCTGAGATCGACGCCATCGGCGGCGATCGCTTGTTCAAAGGCGGCCGTCGAGCCATCACCGGCCGGATTGTCGGGCAGGAGTTGGGCCCGGACATCCCAGCCCGCGTTCGCGGTGTCGCTGAGGAACAGGTTCGCGAAGTTCTGGTTGATCGTCGCGAACGTGATCAGGGAGAACACGATCAGGCTGAACATCGCGATCAGCATCCCGGTCCGCCCCTTGGCCGCGCCCGGGTAGGCGATCGCGGTCCGGATCGCGGGCAGCTTGGACTGGAACACCCCGCCCAGCGAACTGACACCCTTCAATAAGAGGTCGAGGTTCTGGACGATGACCAGCGTGGCCCCGGCGACCATGAAGATGCCGGAGAGGAAGAACATCTCGAAGTCGCCGCCGAGGTCGCCGAACAGGCGGTTGGCGACGCTGGCCGGCAGGAACCACAGGACCAGGAGATAGACCCCGACGGCGGAGAGGACCGGCCGGGAGGGAGCACCGAGGTACCGCAGGATCAAGGCGACGCCAAACGGCATCAGGCTCATGCCGGCGTAGAAGAAGAACGCCCGGCCAACGTCACCCGTCTGGCCAAGGAATGCCAGCGACCCGCCAACGACCAGTAGCAACCCGGCCCAAATCAAGGTCCGCTTGCGGCGCTTGGCGGAGGAGACATCGGGCAGGTCGCGGATCGCGGCCACGACGTTCAGGCGGCTGATCTTCCACGACGAGCCGACCACCGCGATGAAGGTGATCACCACCCCCAGGCAATAGGCGACGACGAGGCTGCGGGGCGACACGTAGGGGTCGATAGTGAGCTCTTCGCCAATGAGCGCGCCCAGCGACAGCGCGATGGCGTAGGTCGCCAGGACACCGAGGGCAGCCCCGACTAACCCGGCCAGAAGGGCATATCCCGACCCTTCCGCCACGAACTGCTGGATGAGCTGGCCTCGCCGCTGGCCGACGGCCCGGGCCATTCCCATCTCCGGCCGCCGCTCGGCGGCGAGCATCGTGAAGATCAGGACGATGAGCAGGATCCCGACCGCGACCGAGAACAACCCCAGCACTAGGAACAGGCTCGTGAACAGGGAGGAGAACACGTTCGCGAAGTCGACCAGCCGATCCTTGTACGGGTCGACGCCCAATGGCATCCCGGAGATAACCTCACGTGCCCGACCGGTCACGGTATCGCTGAGTGCCAGGCCGCCCTCGACACCACCCCGGTTGGAGATCGCGATGAAGGTCAGCAAACCTTCCTGGCCGGTGGCGGCCTGGAGGCGATCAAGCGGCACGACCCAGCCCGGCGTGGCGGTATCGAACCGGCCGGAGAGCGGGGAATCCTCGGCGATCGCCGCGACCCGGAGCTGGATCGGCTGCTGCCGATAGAACGTGGTCAGCGTCGTGCCGACCTCGACATCGAGCGCCTCGGCCAGGCTCTCGCTGACGACCACTTCGTCGAGCGCGGTCGCGGCGAGGTCGATCGAATCGCCGTCCGGGGTACGGAGCCCACCGAACTGGTCGAGCCGGGCCGGGTCGACCCCGACGAGGTACGACACTGGTTCACTCTGCCCGGACGCCTCGGAAACGACCGGCAGCGTCTCCAGCAAGACCGGCAGGATGCCATCCACGTCGGGGTCGCTACCCAGCTCCTGGTCGAGGCGGGTCAGCACGGCCGCGTCGAAGGTCTCGTTCAAGGCACTTTCGACGCTGCCCTCGTTGTTCGGGTCCTGGCTCGAGACCACGACCTCGTCCACTTCCCCGAGGCCCTCGAGGGCCGCGGCGGTGACCGAGCGGTCGATCGTGTCGCCGGTGCCAAACGCCGCGGCGATGATCAGGGTCGAGAGCATCAGGCCAATCACGATCAGCACGGTTTGGGCCCGGCGACGGGGGATGTTGCGCATCCCCATCCGGAATACGACCGGGTTGCGGAAGGCCACGTAGGCGACCGCGGCCAGGCAAATGGCGAGGAGGATGATCAGGACCGTCATGATGGTCCCGATCGAGAGGCCGAAGATGTCGTCCATGGGGCATCGTTCCTTCCGTGGCGCAAACGCGACGCGCGCCCGCGCCGGGGCGTTCCCGGCCTGGCCGGCCGGCCGCCCGACGTGAGGCGCGGGGTGGGTCAGCTCCCGTGGCCGCTAGACGTGCGTGCCGACCACCCGCGTCGAGACCGTCGAGGATGACGACCCGTCCGGGCGCTCTTCGCCGACGATCTCGCCGTCCCGCATGTGGATGATCCGGTCGCACTGGGCGCCGACGCCGGGATCATGGGTCACGATCACGTAGGTCAGGCCGGCGGTATCGTTGAGGTTTCGCATCAGGTCCATGATCTCGGTGGCGGTCTTGGAATCGAGGGCGCCGGTCGGCTCGTCGGCCCAGACGATGGCCGGGTCATTGACCAGGGCTCGGGCGATGGTGACCCGCTGCCGCTGGCCACCGGACAACTCGGCCGGCCGGTGCTTGGCCCATTGCTCCAGGCCGACGGTCTGCAGGGCCCGCATCCCGCGCTCCCGGGCCGCCTTCGATTTGACGCCGGAGACGAGCAGCGGCAACTCGACGTTCTCGACCGCGCTGAGGACGGGCAACAGGTTGTAGACCTGGAACACGAATCCCATCCGCCGGGCCCGGTAGTCGGTCCGCTTCACGTCCGAAAGTTGGGCCAGATCGGTCCCCTCCAGCATGATCCGGCCGCTGTCGATGTCGTCGAGTCCGGAGAGACAGTTGAGGAGGGTGGTCTTGCCGCAGCCGGAGGGACCCATCACGGCGACCATCTCGCCGCGGCGGACGGCGAAGTCGAGGCCGCGCAGGGCGACCAGCTTGGAGGTGCCCGTGTCGTAGCTCTTGACGACCCGATCCGCCTGGATCATCACGTCTCGCGTGTCCGGCATCGCGTGACCGTGCACGGGGCGTCCTTGGTCGATCATGACGTTCCCACCCATCATCTCCGCGCCCAGGTCGTTTCCGGCCGGACGACCTTTCGCCGGGGCGGCCGTCACCATCGCGGTTTGGTCCATGTCGTTCTTCCTCCGCTCGATCTCCCCGCCCCCGGGAGGCTTCATCCGGTGCGTCGCGACTGGCCGGGCTCGCGTTGGCGAGCCGGCTGGCGTGACGGGGTCCCTGGGCAACGCCAGTGTAGTGGCTCCGGCAGCCCGAATGCCTCAGCGGGGGCATGCGGGGGAGTGAACATTTTGTCAACGATCCATTGCGAGCGGGAGACGGGAGACGGAAGACGGAAGACGGTGAGAGCGTATGACGTGGCCACTCTCCTTGTCGTGGCGTCGCTTCCCGGCCGGGGGTGGCCAGGGTCCCGGGCGATCGCACCGCGCGGGGTCGGGAGGGACGCGCCGCCGCGCCGCCGGTC
>JBBJOE010000321.1:0-3684 GCA_037721765.1 Thermomicrobiales bacterium | reverse complement strand
GGGCGGTGAAACCGCGGCGTGGGGGGGCCCCCCCCCCCCCCCGGGGGGCGGGGGCCGCGGGGGGCGGGGGGGGGGGGGGGGGGGGGGCGGCCCGGTGAAACGTCGTCCCTCTGACGAACGCGGGGCGGGGCGGTCGCCGGGTTCCCGAGGCGGAGCCGATGGTTGGGGGGAGAGCGGCAGGGTATGATGACGTCGGAAGCTGCCCGGTCGGGGGCGGGCGCGGGGTGGGTGGGCGACCGGACGAATCGTCATCCGGGCCCATACCCATACCCGGGTTCACCGGGGCCACTCGGTCGGGAGCAACGGCCCCACCGTGAGGGAGACGCGTCGAGGACGTGACGTGCAGTTGAGCCAGGCCGGCGGGAAGGTGATCGTCCCGCGACGCGCGGGAGGCAAGATGACGACGCCCACGTGGGCGTCGTTCGTGATGCCGACCGTGGACGCCCTCTCGGATGCCGGGCTGGTCGGGTTAGCCTTTGCACTCGCCTACCACATGCGCTATGGGTGGGAGGTCGGGGGTGCCGTCCCGGCAAAAAATTTCGAACCCCTGAGCACGTTCTCCCTGCCTGCCCTGCTGCTCGCGGGGTTGGTGATGGCGGTGTTCGCGATCCGGGGTATCTATGTCCTGCCCCGGTGGATCGGGCTACTCGACCTGACATCGAGCATCGTCGGCGGGCTGACGACCTCGATGGCGGGGGTGATCCTGCTCGCCTATTTCTTCCGCTTCAATCCCTCCCGCCTGACGTTCCTCTACGCCTTCGTGATTTCCCTGGTGGCGCTGCTGGCCAAGCGATTCGTCGTGGACAGGCTACGGCACCGGCTCTGGCGGCGGGGGATCGGGGTACAGCGGGTGCTGGTACTGGGGGCCGGGACGTCCGGGCGGCGGATCATCGAGGGGTTCCTCAGTTCGCCGATGCTGGGGTACCAGATGGTCGGGTACCTGGACGACGGGGACGCGGCGGCCGAGTTGACGGTCGGGACGGAACACGGGGTGGTCCGGGCGGCGCGCTTGGGGCGCCTGGCCGACCTCGAGCCGATCACGGCCGAGATGGGGATCAGCGAGGTGGTGATCGCCCTGGCGGCGACCGACGCCGGGTCGGTGGAGCGGCTGGTGGAGCGGTGCCGGTTGGCCAACCTGCCGTTCCGGGTGGTACCGGACCTGTTCCAGCTGGCGGTCGACCGGGTCGAGCTGGGCGAGGTTGCCGGGGTGCCGCTGATCGGCCTGCGGGACGCCCGGATCACCGGGTGGAACGACGTGATGAAGCGACTGATGGACATCACGGTCTCGGTGACGGTGCTGGTCGTTGGGGCGGTGCCGATGCTGCTGCTGGCCTGGGCGATCCGGCGGGACTCACCGGGGCCGGTCCTCTGCCACCAGCGGCGAGTGGGGAAGGACGCGCGGTCCACCCGGGTGACCAAGTTCCGGACCATGGTCGCCGGGGCGGAGGAGCAGTGGGCAGAGCTGGTCGAGGCGACCGCCGGGGCGGACCCGCGCCGGTTCAAGGTGCCGGACGACCCCCGGCGGACCCGGGCCGGACGCTGGATGCGGCGCTGGAGTCTGGACGAACTGCCACAGTTCTGGGACATCCTGCGGGGCCGGATGAGCCTGGTCGGACCGCGGCCCGCCCTGCCGCCCGAGGTGGCGCACTACGAGGAGTGGCACAAGCAGCGCTTCCTGGTCCGGCCGGGGCTGACGGGGTTGTGGCAGGTGAACGGGCGGAGCAACCTGACCTTCGACGAGATGGTCCGGTTAGACCTGTACTACGCCGAGCACTGGTCGCCGTGGCTGGACGCCAAGATCCTCCTGCGGACGATCCCGGCGGTGCTGAGCGGCCGGGGGGCGTACTAGGGTGGTGGATGCGGACCGCGACGACGGCCGGTTGGACACGGGGAGGATCCTGGCGATCCTGCTGCGGCGGTGGTGGCTGGTGCTGGGTTTGCCGGTGGCGGCGGTGCTAGGGACGGTCCTGTTCACCCGGGACCAGCCCTACGTGGCGACGTTCCAGGCCTCGATCCTAATCCCGATGGACACCGAGGATCCGGGCGACGCGGAGCGGCCGGAGTTGATGGTCGGGGACGACCTGCCGCTGGTGATCGGGTCGCAGCGGTTCGCGGAACTGGTGGAGGCCGAACTGGACCGCGCCGGCGGTCCGGTGACCCTGGCCTGGCCGGAGATCCAGGCGTCGATCCGGGCGACCCGTTATAGCCGAATCATGCGAGTCGAGGTGACCCGGGACGACGGGGAGGAGGCGATGGCGATCGCGGCGGCGGCGGCGGCCGTCCTGCCCGGGGCGGTGAACCAGTTCGCGGTGCCCGTCGGGGAGCCGCCTGCCCGGACACCGATCATCGACGCGCCGAGCGTGCGGCGGGAGTTCGTCAGCGAGCGGCCGCTGGTACTGGCGGTGCAGTTCGTGGTCGCGCTCGGGGTAGGGATCGGTTTGGCGGCGCTGGCCCACGCGCTGGACGACCGGCTCCACTCCGAGGTGGAGGTGACGGCGACGCTGGGGGTGCCGTTACTGGGCGACCTGCGGCGAGACCGCTGGTCGCGGCCCGGGTCCGAGTGGGTCCGGGGTGACCGGCGGTGACGACGACCCGGACGGGTCCGACCGGGACGACACCGGACATCGCCTCGCCCTGGGCCGCGTCGCCCGCGGTGCGGGAGCGAGCCCGGGCGCTGCGGGCGATGATCGAGGCGTTGCCGGGACCGGGCCCAGACCATCACGGGACGGGCGGGCCCCGGGTGGTCCTGGTGGTCGGGGTGGACATCGCGGCGGATGGGGTCGGGCGGCTGTTGGCGGGGGCCTTCGCCGAGAGCCGGCAGCGGACGATGCTGGTCGAGGCGGCAACGGCGGCGCGCGGGCCGGAGCGCGGTCCGGCCCGGCGCCCCAGCCGGGAGCAGGTCGAGGACCAACTGGCGGCGGCGTTGGGCCAGGGGGCAGGGGCCAGGGAGCCGGGGGATAGTCCGGGCCGACCGGCGACGGGCGGGTTGGTCGAATGGGGAGCCGGGCGGGAGGGGCCGCACGCGCTGCCGATGCGATCGACCGGCTCTCCGTACCTGGTGGTCGTGCCACACGGGTCGGCGGTCGCGGGGCAGGCGGTGATGCCGCCGGACCGGTGGGCGGCGCTGCTGGACCACGCCCGGGACGAGCGGGATCGGGTGATCGTAGTCGTCAGCCCGCTGTCGCGGCGGGCCGACGGCCTGACGCTGGCCCGGCTGGTGGACGGGACGGTGCTGGTGCTAGCCCCGGGTCAGACGACGGCTTCGGCGGCGACGCGTGCTCACGATGCCGTTCGACAGGCGGGCGGTACCGTGCTCGGGGTCGTGCTGGCCGACCGGTAGCGCCGTCTCCCCGGGGGAAGGGTGGCCGGTCGGGTCGGGAGCGGCCACCCGGTGGCGAGGGCCGAACCGGGGTGGCCGGTGATCCGTGTCATGGGCGGGGTCGCTGCCATGGGCGGGATCACTGCCGATCCCGTCCGTGCCGGTCCCAGCGCCCGTGGTGACGCGGGTGGCGACGCTCGTGGCGCTGGCGGTCGAGACGGTTGGCCAGGTGTCTTCGAGGGCGAAGGGCCGGGGGCGGTCGTCGGCACCGACGATGTGGAGGGCCGGGGGCGGGCCGGCTTGGTCGACCACCCGGTCGTCACGGCGACGGGAGGCCGGCGAGAACCGGCGAACACCCTGGATCG
>JBBJOE010000320.1:0-3700 GCA_037721765.1 Thermomicrobiales bacterium | reverse complement strand
GCGGGCGGCCTCGACGGCGCGGACGCCATCCATATAGAGGCGCCGGTAGTAACTGGTCTCGGGGTCGAGGACGCCCCGGGTCATGAACCCCGGGATGTGGGGGTCGCCGTCCGGCGCGGGGTCGGGCGTGTCACCGTGGAGCCAGCTGCTCCCCTGGCCCCGCGTGTCCATCACCAGGTGGGCGTAGCCGGCAGCCGACCAGACCAGCCAATCGTGCGGGTTGCCCCGTCCGCCGCCATAGCCGATGAACTCGACCACGCAGGGGAGCGGCCCGGGGGCGTCGTGGGGCAGGAGCAGCCATCCTCGGATCGGGTGACCGCCGAAGCCGTTGAAGGTGACGTCGAAGACCTCGACCGTCCGCAGCCCGGTCTCCACCGGCTCGAAGCGGGCATCGAGGGAGTGGGCGCGGGTCTCGGCCAACGTCCGGGACCAGAAGGCGTCAAAGTCGGCGGGCTCGTGCCGCTCGGGGAGATAGTCCCGCAATTGCTCCGGCGGGAGGTCGAAGAACGTCACGAGGTCGCTCCTGGGCGCGATGTCGGCGGCATCGGTCCCGTCAGGGCCGGCCACCGGAGCCCCCGGCGCCACCGCCGGGAACCGGGCGGCCTATGGTCTACCCTGGTTCGCGTGCCGTCAAGATAGCGTGCGGGATCAGCCAGACGGGCTCTCAGCACAGCCCTGCCTGGCGAACCACGCGCTCCACCGACGAACATGGGGAGGCTCCACCGCCCTCGAACGCGACGCGGTCCAAGGGTCGCGCGTCGGAACACCCAGAGTGCTCGGGACGCGGAGATGGTGGGGTCGTGACGCCGCGGGCCTCACGCTGGTCCGGTGATGGCGATTGGGCGACTCGTCCCTACCGCGCAGTAACCGCCCGCGGATAGCCGCTCGTGACCGGCCGGGCGGCGCGATTCCGGGCCGGGAGGAGGATCGGCCAGTTGTCGCAGAGGCAGACGAAGAGGATCGCCATCAGGCCGGTGTGGGCCAGGGTCATCAGGTAGTCCAGGCCGGAGTAGACGACCGCCGCGCCGAGCAGGGCCTGGGCCAGGATCACGATCAGGGCCAACAGGTGGGCGTCGAGCAGGCCGGGGTGCTGATCCCGCAATCGGAAGGCCCACCAGGCCAGGCTCGCCACCAGGAAGACGCTCGCCATCGCGGCCAGGCGGTGACTGACCACGATCCCGGCCGGGTCCGTCACGCTCGGTTGCCAGCGGCCGTCGCAGCCCGGCCAACCGGCGCAGGCAAGCGACGACTCCGTATGCCGCATGTAGGCGCCGAGATAGGCCACCGCCACGACCGCGACCAGGGTGAACCCGAGCAGGACGCGGAAGCCGACGGGGACAGGTCCGCCGCCGGGCGCGGGAGAGAGTCGAGCGGCGGCCGACGGGCCGGGACCGACGCCCGCCGGCGCGACCCCCGTGCTGGCGAGCCCGCCGGTCGCCAGGGCCGCATTCACCGGCCCGTCGATCACCGCGCCCGTGCTGCCCGGTGCCACGCGCTCGCCCGCCGGTCGGCCGAGGACCCGGGCCACCAGGACGGTGGCCGCAAAGCAGACCAGGGAGATGCCGAAGTGGCTGGCCATCACGGCCGGCTGCTGGGGCCACATCACCGCCGCCGCGCCCATCCCGGCCTGGAGCAGCAGGGAGCCGACCATCAGCGCCACCAGGAAGCGCAGGGCCCGGTCTCGCCAGCGGAGGATCAGGGCTCCCAGCGCGACGACCGCGATGATGATCCCCTCGATGCCGGTGACAAAGCGGTGGCTGTACTCGATCGCGGTGTCCAGGGTGTAGGCGGGGATGAACTCGCCGTGGCAGAGGGGCCACGACCGGCCGCACCCCTCGCCGGACTCGGTCGTGGTGACCGTCGCGCCCATCAGCAGGACCAGCAGCATCCCGGCCGCCGCGACGACCGCCAACCGCCGGATGATCGACTCCCAGACCGACCTCATGGCCTCTTCGCCCCCGCCGTCGCCGGGTCATCCGGAGACGCCGCGTTCACCTGCCCAAACTGCCGGGTCGGGTGACCGTACCGCCACGCCCCCGAACGGCCCGTCTCGTGTCAGTATCCCACGCGGCGCCCGCCGGCCTGGCCGAGCAGCCCGGCCAATACGCCAAAGATCAGCACTCCGTTCGGGATGTGCCAGGAAGCGGCCGCCGCGCTCTCGCGCCCGGCGTAACCCAGCCCGAGCTGGCTCGTGACCAGGAGCAGCAGCAAAGCGCTCAGGATCGCCGGGGCGATCCCCAGCACCCCTCGCCGCCAGGCCACGAACGCCAGCCCGAGTTGGCCGATCACGATCACGAAGGTCAGGCTGCCGAGGTAGCCGTGAACCTTGAGCAGGTCGGGGGTGATGAACCACCCGCGCCCGGCCAGGAGGGCCTGGACGAAGACCAGCACGGTCGAGACCGCGACCAGCCAGCGAAAGCCGCGCGCGGCCGCCACCCCGCCGCCGGTGTTCTCGTGCGTGCCGGTCAGGTCGTCGGTCCGGGTGGGACGGCGTGCCCCGGTCGTCTCGCGGTCGAAGGTCTGCATGAGTCGTCCTCCGGCGCGGATCGTCGTGTCGAGGGGAGAGCATCGTCGGTGGAAGATTGGGTCGTCGCCGCCGGCCATTCCGGGTCGGGCAGTCCCGCACCATCCCGTCAACTGTACACCCGAGTATCCCGCCGTATCCCGGGACGCGGCACCTGGCCGGGCGAGCATGCCCATCGTCGCCGGACCGGGGGCTACGGTGTCGCGCCCAACGGATGACCTGTCCATCTGGAGGGATGCTGCTCGCCGCACCCATTCATCGAACGAATGTCCAATGGGACATGAACGTGCCAGAGTAGGGCGCGGCGAGCGGCACCGCTCCATGGTGTTCCCACCGGCGCCGCGAACCCTCCGAAAACGGGCGAACGGCACCGGGGTGTCCGGTGCCGTTCGCGGGAGGGGGGAACGCCGGGACGCGACGATGGTCGCGGGGGATGCCGGGTCCCGGCGGTGGCGGGTGGGGCGGGTCGCCGGGCGCGTGGGGTCGCCGGGCGGCCCGTCCTTGGGTTGCCTCAGGCGATCGGGGAGCCGATCCGGGCGGTCACGTCGCCTTCCGGCTGGATGACGACGACCGAGGGCCGGGGCGGGCCGTCGGTGCCGGGCCAGGTGCTGACCGGCTGCTCGTAGGTGCCGCCCTCGCCCGGGTGCTGGACCGAGAGGAACAGCGAGCTGTTGTCCGGCGTGAAGACGGGCCCGGACACCTCGGCACCGGGCACAGCGCTGAAGAACTGCTTGACCTGACCACGCTGCTCGCCCTCGGTCGGGGCAGCGAAGAGGCCATCGTTGATGTCGAGCTTGTTTCCGTCGGTGGAGATCCAGATGTTGCCGGACGTGTCGAAAGTCAGGTTGTCCGGAGCCGAGATCGGACTGACCGGGAAATCCTCGACGTCGATCCCGGCGTAGTAGGTTGCGCCCTGCTCCGGATCACCGGCCAGGATGAATATCTCCCAGGCGAACGTCTCGGCGGCGTGATCGTTGCCGTCCTCGGTGATCTCGATGATCTGCCCGTGAACGTTGTTGACCCGCGGGTTCGCGGCGTTGGTCTCGTCGAGTCCTCTCCGATTGTTATTAGTGCAGACGAGGTAGACCTTACCGCTGACCGGGTTGGTCTCGAAATCCTCGGGCCGGTCCATCTTGGTGGCACCGAGCACGTCGGCGGCCATCCGGGCGTTGATCA
>JBBJOE010000319.1:0-3704 GCA_037721765.1 Thermomicrobiales bacterium | reverse complement strand
CTGGATGCCTCGCGACCTGCCGTTTTGATGCGAAGGGGGAGAGGCACGCCGATATCGGTGCCGTCGTTAGCGCCTGTTCCAGGTGGACGGGTACCCTGCGATACTGTCCCTCCCTCGCCCCTCGCTGGTCCGATCGCGTCACGGGACAGAGTCGATCGCTCCCGGCACCCCCGGGACGCGACCGTCTGGAGCATTGCCACCGCGCCGTCGATCCGCACGTCCGTCATGTGGAGTCCACGACCATGACCATCACTACCCGCCCGGCACGCCCGGACCTCGCCGATCGAACGATCGTGCGTGACCAGACTGGCCTCGACACGCCCTGTCTGGTCGTCGATGAGGCGACGCTACGGCGGAACGTAGCGGGGATGGCCGCCTTCGCGGCCGGTGCCGGCGTCGGGCTGCGGCCCCACATCAAGACCCACAAGACCCCCGAGATCGCCCGGATGCAGATGGCGGCCGGGGCGATCGGGGTCACCTGCGCCAAGCTGGGCGAGGCCGAGGTGATGGTCGATGCCGGGGTGACCGATGTGCTGATGGCCTACCCGACGGTCGGCGAGGCCAAGACCCTGCGCCTGCTGGCCCTGCTCGACCGGGCCCGGGTCACCGTGGCGGTCGATTCCCGCGAGGCCGCCGCTGGGTTGAACCAGGCGATGGCTGCCAGGGACCGCATCCTCGATGTCTACCTGGAAGTCAACACCGGCCAGGACCGGGCGGGCGTCCGGCCGGGTGACGAGGTGATCACCCTGGCCCGGGAAATGGCCCGGATGCCGGGGTTGCGCCTGGCCGGGATCATGACTCATGAGGGGCAGGCCAACGCGGCGGCGCCCGAGGACCTGGAAGAAACGGCCCTGGCAGCCGGACGCGCCCTGGTCGAGACGGCGGAGACGCTGCGGGGGATGGGCATCCCGGTCGGGGCGGTCAGCGTCGGCTCGACCCCAGCGGCGCGCTACACCCCGACGGTCGCCGGGATCACCGAGATGCGACCGGGCACCTACGTCTTCAACGACAACAGCGCCTTCCGCTACGGCCGCCTCGGACCGGACGACTGCGCCCTGCGGGTGCTGGCGACCGTCATCAGCCGCCCGGCCCCGGACCGGGCCGTGATCGACGCCGGGTCGAAGACGCTCACCATGGACGGCAGCCTGGCCGTGCCCGGCCACGGCTACGTGGTCGGCCATCCCCACGCCACGGTGGCCCGGCTCAGCGAGGAACACGGCGTCGTCACCCTGGACCGCGACGAGGGGTTCCGGGTCGGGGACCGGGTGGAAATCATCCCCAACCACGTCTGCCCGGCCGTCAACTTGCAAGACGAATTATTCATCATCGACGACGGCCGCCTCTCCGAGGTCTGGACCGTCGCCGCACGAGGGAAGGTGCGGTGAGTCCGACATAGACCACCCGGCCCCGGTCATCGTTACCGCCTGATGACGCTACCGCTCGTTTCGACCGGCGACGCTGGTCGCGATCAGACAACGAGTCGAGACGCCCAGGTCCAGCGGACTCCCTAATCGAACTCGCCGGGCTCGCAGGCCAGACCGTTGTGGTTCCGGTCCAGGCCGTCGGAGTTGTTGTAGACACTGCCCCCGTCGGCCACGAAGTACGCCTGCGCATCGGCGGGCGTGGCGAAGTCATAGCAGTCGTAATCCACCCCGTCCAGACCGCCGAACTCGGTGTAGATGATCCCGCCGCCGGTCGATCCGCCCGTGTTGCCGCCGCCGCCGGTTGACCCGCCAGTATTTCCGCCGGTATCACCCCCGCTTGACCCACCGGTAGTGCCAGTGTCGGCCGGGGCCTCCGCGACGACTGGATCTCCCCCGAAGAAATACCCCTCGCAGGCGAGGCCGTCCTCGTCCGGGTCGATGATCGATCGCGCTTGCGGATAGGTGGCGTAGTAGATCTGCGCCTCGTCGTAATTGGCGAAGGGCGTGCAATCTGGGACGAGCGCGATCGCTTCGCTGATGGGTGCCTCAACGGCGGCACCCGTCCCGGCCGACGCGGGTACGGTATCACTCGCGGTCACGGCGGGGAAAGCCAGTCCCGAATCAGTGCCGGGGCGCAGGGCGATCAACTCGGCATCGCGCTGGTCTGAGGTCGTCCCTACAAAGAGGGTGTCGTCGGCCACGAGCGGGGCGAACACCTCGTCGAAGGCCCCGTCCACCTCCACGGTCCACCGGTGCGCACCGAAGATGTCGAGGCTGGTCAGCAAACGCCCGCCCTTGCCTCCCGACGCGAAGTGCAGCGCGTCGCCGGTGACCGTCAGGCCACCACACTCGACGTCGACGCTCCAATGCAACAGGCCCGAGAAGCGGTCGATCGACACCACGCGACTCGGACCCCCTCCTGCACCGTGACGTTGATGCGTTGTACCCCATTGCCCCCCATGCCCTGGCGGTTCCAGACCGCGTTCGGATCGAGAGGTTGGCTGTTTCCCGCCGCGTCGGTCGCGCGTGACGCGAGAACATACTCACCGGGCGCCTCGGCTGCCCACTCGGTGCTCCACGGTGTCCAGGCATAAGTCCCCCCGGCCTTGGCCAATGTCGCCTCTTGCCACGTCACGCCATCATCGGTGCTCACGTCAACCCGCGTGATGATCCCGGAGCCGGACCGGGTCGGAGTGCGTTGGGCCGTTCGCTCTCCGGCGCGTGGTCCACGGATGGGGTGACGGCGGTTCTGGGACAATCTGGCGTGTCCTTCCCTCACGTGCTCGTCGAATTGCACGTTCCGCCCACCAATCGACGAACTTGACGCATAAACATCACCAAGATATCCGACAAGGCAGGCAGGGCGTCCCCGCTGTTTCTCTCCTGTCAGCTCAGTCCGCACGGGCCATCCAGTTGCCTCCTGTCCGCCTTCCCCCTCCCAGGCGCACGCGGATAGCGGGGATGACGTAGCGGCCTTGGATGTCGCCCATCACGGTCCCGTCGTCCCCGCCGTCCGGGGGGTGATCCGCCAGACGGCGCCCGTCTCGGGCGGGAACTCGTAGGGCACCTGGCCTTCCTCGGTGCGCGCCTGATTGACCCGCGCTACCCCGTAGTCGACGACGTACATCGCCCCGTCGGGGCCAAACTTCACATCGAATGGCCGCTCGATCCCCTCACCCAGTGCGTCCTGCTGTGAGGCGGGGCCGGGTTGAGCGTTGAAGACGAACGGTTCCACCCGTCCGGTCGCCGGATCAATGCACACCACCCGGTAGCCCGGGAGTTCATCCTGGAGTGGGTTGGTTTCCGGGGCGAGGTCGCCCCACTCGGCAACGAAAACATGACCCGCCAACTCGCCCCACGATTTCGGTGCGATGTCGAGCTTGGTGGGGGACGACTGATACGCATGCAGACCGAGGACAAGCGACGGGTCCGGCGGCTCGAGCCCGCTTGCCTCGTGGTCGATCAGGAAGCCAAGCCCTTTCTCCTGCAGCTCGTCGCCGACGTACACTGGCACCTGCAGCGAGTCGGGAACGTCGAACTTGGCGTCCGTCAAGGGCTCCAGCGCCGCCGAGAAGTCCGGCCAGCCGTACCAGGCACCCTGCTTGACCCGATAGGTGGCCTCCGCCTCGTCCTTGACCGGTCGCGAGCCGCGCACATCGTAGCTGTTCGCCGACGCGAACAAGTCTCCGTCCTCGTTCCAGGCGAAGCCGATCACGTGGCGGAACCCCCAGGCGTACATCTCCAGCGTCCCTTCGGGGTCGTCCAGGTCAAAGGCGAGGA
>JBBJOE010000318.1:0-3712 GCA_037721765.1 Thermomicrobiales bacterium | reverse complement strand
ACCTTGATCGGGTCCACCTCGCCGATCAGGTCGGCGATGGTCGTGTCCGGTGTCGCCAGCTTCTCGCCGTAGCGCCGGTCTCGGCCGACCCACTCGATCGGGGTGTCTTCACCCCTGGCGGCGACGAGGTCGCGGGCCATCCGGCTGACCGGCTCGAACGGGTCGTCGTTGATCTCGGAACCGGCGACGATCGGGATGACCTCGTCGAGCAGGTTGGTCAGGCTCCGGGCGATCCGGGTCTTGGCCTGGCCTCGCTCGCCGAGCAGGATGATGTCCTGGCCGGAGAGGATCGCGTTCTCGATCTGCGGCACGACCGTCCGGTCATAACCGACGATGCCGGGGAAAAGGGTCACGCCCCTCCGGATCTTCTCGATCAGGTTGGCCCGCATCTCCTGGCGGACCGTTTTCGGCACGTAGCCACTGGCCCGCAGTTGGCCGAGCGTCGCGGGGCGGTCGGACGAGGTGACGACGGGGTCGGGAACCGAAGCCATGGGGGTGGCCATCCTTTGCGCGGGTATGTGAAGGATCGAGAGGGGAAGGAGACCGGCGGGTGAGCGACGGCCGCGGACGCCGTCGTGGACGAACCGTGGAGGGGTCGGGTGCGCGGTGCCCCGCGACAGGGGACGAGGGCGATGGGAGCGGCACCGCCGGGCACGTGACGAGCGAGACCCGTCGCGTCCCGTCTCGGGTTCGCTCCCCCTATTCTACCGTCTCGGTCCCGCCGGCCGTCGGACTCGTATCACCCGTCGCACGCTCCCGGGTGGTCGCCGCGACCATCGCGTCCGCCAGGTCAGCACCTGGCCCGCCACCACGGTCGCCCCACCTGACGATCGCGGCCACATCGAGTTTGGCCGCCGACCCGGTTCGGGCCGGGCGCGACAACGGCATGATCTGGAGCCCCGCCCCGGTCCTCGTCCACATCATCCCCCACACACCCACCACCCGGTGAAGACCCCGACCGGTAGGCGACGGTTCATCGTCGGGCGCCAGCAAGGCGACGGTCTCCAGCACGGCGATCTCGCGTCCGCGTAGCGCCAGCGGCGGCCCGGCCAGCGTCGCCAAGAATGACTCGACGGACCCCGCGTGGGCCGTGGCCAGGATCGCGTAGCCCTCGAGACCGAGCCGCAGCGAGCGGCCGACCGCCGGTCCCCAGAGATACGCCGGGAGATGAGGACTGATCTCGTTCACCATCAGGGCCGTCTCGCGGGGAACCACGGTCGGGTCAAGACGGAAATCGAAGGATTCGTGTGTACCCCGTAGGAAAATCCGGCGGGTGCCGGTATCCAGCGCGGGCAGCAGTGACGTCAGCAGTGTCGTCTTGCCGACCCCTGCACCGGCGGCGATCACGACCAGGGAGCGATGACGGGCGACGATCTCGGTCAGTAGGGTCGCGATGCCGGGCGAGAGGACACCGGACCGGACAAGGCCAGCCAGCGAGGGTCGTCCCTCCTTCGCCGAGCCATGACCCCACCAAGCCGCCGGGATCTCGGGCCCATATCCGGCATTGGGCCTTCCGGCGCCAGTGCGCGCCGGGAACGGTGATCGGTCCATACCTGCCGCCACAAGGGGAATACGATGGCCCCGGGGATTGCTCCCGGGGCCATCGTCTCAGAACGTCAAGATTGATGCGATTCAAGGCGAGCGAGCGACCTAGCCTGTGCCTTCAATCAGATCTTGGCGCTTATTGTGACCGAGCAACCCGCCGACCGTCGCCGAGCCAAGCGCCAGGAGGAGACCACCTAAGGTTCCCCAGGCACCTTCCTCGGCGTCCGCGAACGCATCGGTCGCATCGTCCACCGCCTGATCGGCGTCCGTCGTTTCTTGCTCGATGTCCGTTGTCGAAACGCCCTCGTCCTGGGCAACGTTGGCGATGTCACCGATATTATTCCCGATTACTCCGAACAGGCTACCGAGGCCGGATCCGGTGAGCCATAGAATCAGGGCCAGGGCGGCGGCGCCGACCATGAACCCATTTAACAGGCCGCTCCCGGGCCCGCCAACCGCCGCCGACTTCGCCGCGACCCAGCCACCGAGGAGGAAGGAAAGGATCGCGCTGATCCCGCCCCAAATACCGGCTGCCGTGCCGATACCATCGCCTGAATCGTTCGGGTCGAGGACGGAGGCGCCGATCGCCAGCCCCAGCACCGTCAGGACCAACATGGTGGCGATCGTGGTGAGAAGCCCGGCCACGATGGGACCCCATTGGACCCGGTTCTTGATTTCTGGGGCGTGGTCGCCCGTCTGGATACCGGGCCGGGAAAATGCGGTTCGCGTCTCGCCGACGAACGGGCCTCGGCCGATCTCGTCGCGGTCTGGAACCGCTGTCCCAGGCACCCGATTAACTGAGTCAGACGTCTGGTCGCTCATGAGTCCCTACTCCCGTATTCTTTGCTCGACATGGGGTTGAGAGCCCCGTTTCCCCGGACAAACGGAGACATCGCCTTTTCACCGCGATAGCGGATAAAAGGGATGTCTCTGCGGGTCCCTTACCTGATGGTGATCGGCATGCCGTTATTCTGAGTTGCGATGATCAACCAAGACGATGTCATCGCCACATCGCACCCTGGGATTCGGCGGACCTGCACGCTACCGGTTCGTGTTACGACGTGTGGTGCCGGAGTCGCGGTTGTCCGTCTCATTGATCCGGACTTCCTCACGCCGGACATCGCCGCCGACCTGCTCGGTGTGCTGGACCGCGTCCTTCTGGATCTCCACTTCCTCGGTAACACGGACACCCTTGCGCAGCTCGACCTCCTCGCCCCGGATCGGCACCTCGATCGAGCCCTCTTCGAACACGTCGGAGTCCGACGATGCATCACGATCAACGACGTGTCGCTCGACGCGGACACGCTCCTCGGTGACAGGCACGTCGAGGGTCTGCTGCTCGGTGATGACGTCCTTATCGATGCGGACGGAGCCGATCTCACGCTCGCGCGTCGTCGCGGACAATTCTTCCTCACGGATCGGCACCCGGAGATTGTCCGACTCGGTCGTCGTCGAGACGCCACGATCTACGCCCGTGTCGACGGTCCGATCCGTGTCGGTCGCGTAGGCGTCGCCAGTCATGACCGTGTCCGTCGCGGCATAGGAGCCGGCGTCCATGGTGGAGGTCTCAGTTGGGACTTGGTCCCAACCCTGATTTAGGGCATCCTCCTTGGTGACGTTGAGGTAGACCTTGTCGCCGTCGAAATTGGAGATGGCCGATGTCGGCACGTAGTAATCGGTAGGGAAAAAGAACCCCTTCTCGACGACGACGTAGTTGGCGTGGACTGCAACCACTTCGCCAACCTTATCGCCATCGGAACCGACGACATCCGTTCCTTCGGTCAGGGTGTACTGGGTATCGTTGTTCTCCATGGTGGCTTGTCCTCTGTGTGAGTCTCGTCGCCGTCCCGGTTCGCCGCGGCGACCCGTTTCGAGTGGCCCACAGCCGGGTCACGTCAGCCCCTAACGCAGGAGCCGTGCCACCTTCCTTCTCCCCGTAAACTTCTCTCGCGATGCGACGGTATCGGTGGCGACAACCTCCGTCCGCTCGGTCGCGAGAGATGGCACGCACCATGCTTAGCCGGATGTCAGGTGAGCGGGCCACGGTCGGCCGCCAGGACGTTGACAACTGCTGGGAACCTTCCCCCTCATGTGCCGTCCCACGGGACCGCCCATCACCCCACGGACCCCCTGGCTCCTCCCGGGCCGTGGTCACCTATCTGGAGCC